>JBDTKD010000543.1:0-9221 GCA_039935515.1 Bradyrhizobium sp. | reverse complement strand
TGTCGAGGCCGTCCAGCGTGTAGGCGTCGGTATGGCAAATCCCGGTCGCCTTGATCTCGACCAGCACTTCGCCGGCCTTCGGACCCTCCAGATCAAGCTCGACAATCTCAAGCGGCTTTTTCGCCTCGAACGCGACGGCGGCGCGTGTCTTCATCTACCGTTCCTCCCACTCAACGATTTTTTTCTTGAGCCGGGCTCTTTGACGGCTTTTGAAAAGCCCCGGTCCGTTTGGAAAATTGCGCATTCGCAACGTCACGCGTTCACAGCGCAATCTGCAAAGGGCAAATTTCCCGCAAGACCCAGGCAAGCTATCCGTATTTTCGAAACATTGCACGCTTACGTTCAATGTCAAGGCCGGTGATTTCGTCAGCTCCTTCCGAATCTTTTTTCAAGTGGTACAAATCTGGCAATGCCCACCAGGTGCTTGACCTGCGCGCTTGCCGGGACGCGTGGGCAAATCCAAGACCGGACAAGGGCGACGACACGCCAGCCATCGGCTGGTTGCGATGCGGCAGGAACGACCGATCGGCCAGCGGGGGATAAATACACCGAAATTTGAAACGTAAGAATAAATTGGGCGTATCATTTCCGTGTGATATTCGAGAATGGAGGACCGAGGAATGATCGAGATCATCCTGACCGTCTGTGCCATCGCCAACCCCGGCAATTGCGAGGAAAAATATCTGCAATTCGCCTGGGACGGTTCGATCAACCAATGCATGATGGCGGCGCAACCCTATATCGCCCAGTGGATTGGCGAGCACCCGGAATGGATGGCCAAGAAGTGGAGCTGCGGTTATCCCGGCATGCGACGCCGGGACATTTGATTTGGATCGAAGGATTGGAATTTGTGGCGGCCCCCGGCGCGTTCGCACCGACATCGGGACCAGGCAGGTCAGTTCGGCCCGAACGCGATCCCCCAGGGTAATTCTCCGACCTGAATCGACTTGATAACGCGCTGGTTCGCGACGTCGATGACCGAGACGTCGTTGGAGACGCCGTTGGCGACCAGGAGATATTTCTCGTCCGGCGTGAACGCGCCGTGCCAGACCCGCTGTCCGACCAGCAAATACTTGAGGACGGCGTGAGTGACGCCATCGACCACGGCGACCCGGTTGGCCGGCCCGAGGTCGATGAAGCCGAGCTTGCCGTCCCTGGTGATGTTGATCCCGACAGGCTGGATGGCCTCCGACCGCAGACCGGGAATTTCGAAGGATACGGTCTGCTTGATCTGGCGTGTTGCCGGATCGATGATCGAAAGCGCCCCGCCGATCTCCGAGGTCACCCACAATTCCGATCCGTCGGACTTGTAGGCCGAGAAGCGCGGACGGGAACCGACAAGCAGGTTGGCGGTAATTTCGTGAGTTGCGGTATCGATGAAATGGACCATGCTCGTCGTCTCCGACGTGCATACCAGAACCTTGGCATCCGGGCTGACCGTCATGCCTTCGGGCTCGATGCCGACCGATACCTCGCCCGTGGCGGCGCGTTTCGCAACGTCGATGATGGTCACCATGGCGTCGTTCTCGTTGGCGACGTAGAGGGTCTTCCCCGACGGATCGAGGGTGAATTGCTCGGGGTCCGGACCGGACGGCAGTTCCCCGGCGTCGCTCAGGGTCTTGGTGTCGAAGATCTGAATTTTGTCGTCGTCGCCGACGGCCACGAACAAAAGCTTGCCGTCGCGGGAAACCTCGATGCCGCGCGGACGTTGCCCGGTCTGGATGGTGGCGACGGTCTCCATCTTGTCGGTGTCGATCACCGAGATGGAGTTGCCCTTCTCATTGGAGACGTAGGCGTGGAAGGCGAACGCGGAATCCAGCGGAAGAGCAGGCCCGGCCAGGCCGAGGCCGAGTATCGCGATCCAGCGCAGACCGAACATGTGGCATTCTCCAAGTCTCAGGCTCAACTCAGGTCGCTCGAATGTGAACCATTTTGTGGCGCATTTGACGCCGCGGCGTCGAATTAGACGATCGTAGCGGTCGACACTCGCGGACGGGACCCGGCATTGCGCCATACGATAAAGGGAGTAGCTTGAAAGTCACGAAAAACACAACGACATACCATCGACGGCGCTCGCCGTGACGGTCGGACAACATCGTCCGGGACGAGCGTCCGATCGGGCCACGGGTTCGTCCGAACATGGATTGGAGACATGATTTGCTCCGGCTTCTGGTTGGTGTCTGCATCCTTGTCGCGCTCGGCGGAACCGGCCGGTCCGATCAGCCGCTGGATATCAAGATCGGCTACCTTCATTTGGCGCCGTCGCGGATCAGGCTATCGCTGATCGATGTGCCAGCCGCCAACGACGGTCTCGCCGGTGCCCAATTGGCAGTCGAGGACGACAACACCACCGGACGCTTCCTCAATCAGCGCTATACGCTGATCGAGACCTTGCTCGGCGACGGCGACGATCCCGCTAAGGCGATCAATGCGCTGGCCGACCAGGGAGCGGCGTTTGTTGTCACCAGCCTCGATGCGGACCGGCTGCTGAAGGCGGCCGATGCCGGCAAGGCGCGCGGTGAGACCTTGCTCAATGCCTCCGCCACGGACGAGCGTCTGCGCGAGCAGGATTGCAGAGCCAATGTGTTTCATGTGGCGCCGACGCGCTCCATGCTCGCCGACGGGCTGGCGCAGTATCTGGTCTGGAAGAAGTGGCGCAAATGGATGCTGATGACGGGTTCGCACGACAACGACAAACTGTTCGGCGACGCCCTGCGCCATGCCGCGACCCGCTTCGGCGCCAAGATCGTCGAGGAGCGGGAATTCAAGGACAACGGCGGCGCACGACGCACCGACAGCGGGGTTGCCGAAATCCAGAAGCAGATGCCGGTGGTGACACAAAGCGCGCCCGAGCACGACGTGCTGGTGGCAGCCGATGAGAGCGAGGTCTTTGCCGGCTATTTGCCGTTTCGGACCTGGGATCCTCGCCCGGTCGCCGGTTCGGCCGGCCTCGTGCCCACCAGCTGGGATGCGGCATTCGACCAATGGGGCGCGGTGCAGTTGCAGAACCGCTTTACCAAGGGGTTTCAGCGGTCGATGACGGCGCAGGACATGCAGACCTGGACCGCGGTTCGCATGATCGGCGAGGCGGCGGCGCGCACCAACTCCGGCGACTCCGGCAAAATGCTCGCTTATATGAAGAGTCCGGCCTTTTCGGTTTCGGCCTTCAAGGGGCAGAAGCTGACGGTGCGCGACTGGAACCTGCAGCTCCGGCAGCCGATCCTGCTGTTCGACGGCCGAAACACTGTATCGGTCTCGCCGCAGGAAGGCTTCCTGCATCAGGTATCCACGCTCGATACCCTCGGCCTCGACCGGCCCGAAACCAAGTGCAAGCTGCAATGACGAGGCTGGCCGGTTGAGCTGCTCGCGATCGGCATCGAGGCCGCGCCATGTTTTACAACATCAAGAACTGGGCGCGCCGCCTGATCCGGGACGTCCACGCCGTCTACCTCGCCGCCTACGATCCCCGCGTGCCCTGGTACGCCAAGATTCTCGCGGCTGCCGTCGCCGGCTATGCGCTTTCGCCGATCGATCTCATTCCGGATTTCATTCCGGTGCTCGGCTATGCCGACGATCTGATCATCGTGCCGCTCGGCATCCGGCTGGTGGTGTCGCTGATCCCGAATGAGGTGATGGCGGAGTGCCGCGCCAGAGCCGAGGCGGCGGAGCAGCGCCCGCGCAGCACAGTCGCCGCGGTTGCCATCATCGCGATCTGGGTTGGCGCGGCGGCGATGCTCGGCTGGGTCGGGCTTACCCGCTGGCGTCCGTCCGGGTGAACCGCCCGCTTCGCATCGCACCCTGCTGTTGGCGGCGATGCAAGGACGAAAGCGCTGTCAATGACTAACACCGCTACCCGACTTGTGGCACAAACGCCTCGACGCTTTCCAATATTGCCGCCTGACCTTGCGAGTCCAGCATGCCCGCGCCAAAGCCGCCCGCGTTCGAAACCCTGAGCCTGCACGCAGGCCAGCATCCCGATCCCGTCACCGGTGCCCGCGCGGTGCCGATCTATCAGACGACCTCCTACGTCTTCCAGGATTCGGACCATGCCGCCGCCTTGTTCAATCTCGAGCGCGCCGGACACATCTACACGCGAATTTCCAATCCAACGACCGCCGTGCTCGAGGAGCGCCTGGCCGCGCTCGAAGGCGGGGTCGGCGCGATCTGCACCGCGAGCGGAATGGCGGCGATGCATCTGGCGATTGCAACGCTGCTTGGCGCGGGCGATCATATTGTCGCCTCTTCCTCGCTCTATGGCGGCACCATCAATCTCTTGGCGCACACCCTGCCCCGCTTTGGCATCACGACGACTTTTGTCAAGCCGCGCGAGCTCGACGCATTCCGTTCGGCCGTCTCATCCAACACCAGACTCGTGATCGGCGAGACCATCGGCAATCCCGGCCTCGAGGTGCTCGACATCCCCGCCGTGGCGCAGATCGCGCATCAGGCAAAAATCCCGCTGCTGATCGACAATACGTTTGCCACGCCCTATCTCAGCCGCCCGATCGAATGGGGAGCCGACATCGCGATGAACTCGGTGACGAAATGGCTCGGCGGCCACGGCATCGCCATCGGCGGCGCGATCGTCGACGGCGGCCGGTTCGACTGGCACGATTCCGGCAAGTTTCCGGTGCTGACCGAGCCCTATGCCGGCTATCACGGCATTGTCTTTGACGAGCAGTTCGGCCGCGCCGCCTTCATCATGCGCGCGAGGACCGAGGGCCTTCGTGATTTCGGCGCGTGCCTGTCGCCGACCAATGCCTTTCAACTCCTGCAGGGCATCGAGACCCTGGGCGTCCGGATGGATCGTCATATGCAGAACACTCACGCGGTGCTCGATTTCCTGTCGAGCAACAAGGCGGTGGATTGGGTGCTGCATCCCTCGCTCGAAAGCCACCCGGATCACCAGCTGGCAAAACGGCTGCTGCCGCGCGGTGCCGGCTCGATTATCAGCTTCGGCATCAAGGGCGGCCGGGTGGCCGGCCGCAAGTTCATCGAGACATTGCGGATGATCAGCCATCTCGCCAATGTCGGCGATGCCAAGACCCTGGTCATTCACCCGGCGAGCACCACGCATCAGCAGATGGATGCCGCGCAGCTTCAGGCCGCGGGCATCGGCGAGGAACTGGTGCGGCTGTCGGTCGGGATCGAATCCGCCCAGGACATCATCGACGATCTTGGGCAGGCGCTGCGCGCCTCGCAGAAGGTGTGAGCCATGAAATTGTCCGTCAACGGCGCTGACATATTCGTCGCGACCGGCGGCCGCGAATTCGATCGCGCGCTGCCGGCCGTGGTTTTGCTGCATGGCGCCGGCTTCGACCACACTACATGGGCGTTGCACAGCCGATGGTTCGCCCATCACGGCTATGCCGTGCTGGCGCCGGACCTGCCCGGCCACGGACGTTCGGCGGGCCCCGGCCTTGGCAACATCGCCGAAATGGCCGACTGGACCGCCGCTTTGCTTGATGCCGCCGGTGCGTCAAAAGCCGATCTGGTCGGCCACTCCATGGGGTCGCTGATCGCGTTGGAAACCGCGGCGCGGCATCCGGCGCGGGTATCGGCGCTCGGACTGATCGGGACGGCGGCCCGCATGACGGTGGGTCCCGATCTGCTCAAGGCGGCCGAAGCCAACGACCAGGCCGCGATCGACATGGTGTCGGTCTGGGGATTGGGTTTCAAGGCTGAGCTGGGTGGAAGCCTGGCGCCGGGGCTTTGGATGCACGGCGGCGCACAATCCGTGCTGCAGTACTGTCAGCCCGGCGTGCTCTTTAGCGATCTCGCCGCCTGCAACGCCTATCAGAACGCGCTGATCGCCGCCGCCGGGGTGACGGTGCCGACCACATTGATCCTCGGCGAGCGGGACATGATGACGCCGGCAAAGGCGGGCAAGACGCTGGCGGCGGCTTTTCCCAATGCCCGCACCGTGGTTCTCGCCGGTGCCGGTCACATGATGATGACCGAACGCCCGGACGAATTGCTCGCGGCGCTGCAGGGCTGACTCCACCGCTGCGCCTGAAGCTGCTCGCAGCAGTCTTCTGTTTCGCGCAACGGCAAAATGCTTTAGCTTCGTGTCCTACCCATCGGGGGTCACGCCATGAGATCCCGCGTCAGGAAATTCGCCCACTTTCTGGAACGCATCGGGCTTGCGATGGCGGGCGCGGCCAGCGGGCTTTTTGTCGGCGCCCATGTCGGATCGAGCTTCGCGGCGCTCACCTCCCAGGCCTTCATCCTGATCATGATGATCGGCGGCGCGATCGGGTTTTATCTCGGGATCGATACGCCCCCGCTGCCGTTTCATGCGCATGACGAGCCCGCGCCGGGCGGCCCGGGCGCAAGGATCGATGCCGCGGAATTCCTCAGCGCGGTGGGCACGTTCCTGGCGGCGCTAACGGCCTTTGTATCGGTCGGCGTGATCGTGCTGCGCGAAACCCCGCATTTGTTCTGGACCACGATGATCATGCTGGGATGGATGGTCGGCGTCGCGATGCAGATCGTCTCCGGAACGATCGCCCGCACGCGCAATTGAGAAGAGGGCCAGAACCTTGCTCTCGGCAAGTTCATCGCCGACCAGACCGAGATCAGCCTGTGCGCGACGCCCCCGGACGCAGCGGGGCGCGGCCTCAACAGCCCCGGCAGATCGAACCTATCATTTTCGACCTTCGCTTCTTCACGCGCCATCGCCATCGAACATCTCATGCCGGCGGGCTCGGCTTCTTCCATTGCTTATTCGTCAGTATTCGTCCCGAGCAAAGGCAAGCGCTTGCTGGCCGCATCAACAATCGAAGCCGTGAGCTTTGCGGGGAATTTGGGTGGCAGTGCCGCCACTGTCTTGTCGAGCGCCTTCGGGACGATGGCGATCAATTCGGCAATTGCCTCTTTCACCATTTTGTCCGGCAGGCCGCAGCGTTTGGCAGTTTGCGTGAAGTGGCGGCCGGAAATCGTTTTCACGACGTAGTGGCGGCTATCGCCCACGGCCATAGCCAGCTTCATCCGGTTCTGTCTGATATAGCCGGTGTCGAGGCTCGGCTGCGTCGAAATGATGTCGTAGAGCGGCGTTAGCTGGAAGCGCCCGCCCGGGGCCAGCCGAAGGCTGAAGTTCTTGGCGTGCCCATCAGTTGCACCCAACAGCCAGAAGACCATCTGCGCTTTCAGAAACATCCTCCGATCCTCGTCCGGCGTGTCGCTGCCTTTGAGCAACTCGGAAATCCTGATGATTCCGGGACCACCGTCAGATTCGTATTTGCGCACGGGCGGGACCGAGAGCGCTTGGCAGCAATCTTCCTGCGGGAGCCGCAGGAGCCGCTTATCGCGCGTCCATACTCGGTCGAAACGCTCGACCGCGAGCACGCGCTTGTCTTCGAAATCAACGATCTGCGATTTTGCGGTGGGCAAGCCGATTGCCGCTACCAGTTCGAGACAGAAATGCTCGTTCTCGACACTGTTGGTCAGGTCAATGCCGTTGGGCGACGTGCCGATCTGCGGCTTGATGATATGGGTGGTGGCGGTTGTGCCGTGCGGCACGTGCCATTTGTTTTTCCAATACAGGAGCGCGGTTTTCTCCTGCGTCCCTGCCAGTGAAATCCGGAAATCCTGATCTTCACCGAGCCCAAGCGGATTGCGCGCGAGGTCGCTGACGAGCGCTGCAGCTTCCCTATCGGTGAGAGGCCGCGCATCAATGGAACCGGCTTTGCCGGGGTCCGTACCGTCGGGCAGAAACTGGAGTGCGCCGACGCAGTCGCGGCCAACAGCGCTCAACAGACTATAGGCGTCGGTACCGTCCGCTTGTTTGCGTTCGGCAAGCTTGCGGCGAATATCATCATTGTCCGGAAGAAGATTATCGAAGAAAGCGAGTACCGGATCGCCGATAAATCGATCCTCACGCAGCGGCAGCGAAAGCGAGACCGGGATCGCGCTTTCCCACTCCAGCCATGAAGCATCGTACTGGAAGTCCGTCGCGCCGCTGGCTTGGCGGCGCAAACGGCCAACCAGCCGGCCATTGAGATAGACATTCAGGGGCGTGCGCGCGCGAGCCATTAGAACAAATCTTCAATGTCCTGCACGGATGTTTTGGTTCGAGGACGGATAACCAGTTCGAGATCAAGCGCCGTCAATGCGTCCATTAGCACCCGCAGTTGGGTCGCTGGCTCGCCGGCTTCCAGTTTGGAAATTGTCGCCTGCCGGACCTGCATGCGCTCAGCGAGGCCGATCTGCGACAGGGCCTTGTTGCGGCGATAGCGCCGCAGGGCATCGACCAGTTGTTTGGTGGTGCGGGCGATTGTGTCCATGGAATTAGCTATACGCGATCGCGTATAGTTCGTCAATATACGCATATACGTATAATTTGTTAATATACGCGATTGCGTATAACACTCTTGGTTGCATTGGGGAAACATTAACTCACCGCTTGACCGATGAGGCGTCAAGGCTTCGCCCAATTGGAGAACATTCGCGTGTCGAACGCCAAGCACCGCAAGCCCGAACCGGCTGTCCGTCCGGAAAATGCTATCCAGCGGGGAGCACAAGAGCTTGCTGCATTGTTCAAAGACCCGGACAAGCCACCCGTCTTTTTGCTGGGCGCGGGCGCTTCCTACCCGCGCGGGCGTGCCAATGGCAGCAGACGCTGTCCGGTGGATCACCGAACGTCACTACTCAAGAAATGTTCGCGGGGGGCTCCCTGGGTCGTTCCAGTGTCGCGAAAAGCATCATTGATCAGACTCCATCGTTGGCAATTTCAACGAGTTGAGACTCGAAACACTCGCGTTGCGTGTGTTCAGTGCCAAGTGATGTCGTGGTGTCCGAAGTCGCTCCGGGCCGTCTCAAAACCCGTACAAATTTAACTGCGCTTGTACGGAGGGATTTTGGAGAATGAAGGAAACGCCTGTGCCGCAAGTTTTCTTGGTAGCGGGAGAGCGCTACCGCCTTTCCCCACACCAACCAAATCTGCGATATTTTCTCCGGTGGTCCGCCTAGTCTAGAGCGGGGCCTGAAGATCGGAGGGCATGCCATCATTGCCACCTTCGCGCTTGACGGCCCCGAACGGTGCAGCGGCCTCCCTGTTATGCGATACGATGGCGCGTCCCTTGAGCGAACACTCGGTTCCGTGTTTCAACTCGTCAGCACCAGACGACACGAACATGCAACACCGTGGGGATCGCAACAGATATTCCAGTTCAGCGTTTTTCGACGCGAGGTCGACCGCTACAAATAGGAGCAGCTTTGTG
>JBDTKD010000542.1:0-8717 GCA_039935515.1 Bradyrhizobium sp. | reverse complement strand
CGCCGCCATCGCAGCGAGCGCGACCGCGTATACGCTGGTGATGCCGCTGTTTGCCGGCGAGGGGCTGGCCAAGCGCATGAAGGCGGTCGCGAGCGAGCGCGAGCGGATCCGGCAGCGCGAGCGCGAGCGTCTGACCAAGGGCGAGAAGGTCTCGCTGCGCCAGACGCCAAAGCAGCTCGTCTCCAAGGTGGTGGTGGATTTCAACCTCGGGAAATGGCTGGCTCAGGATGCCGCACACCAAAAACTCACCATGGCTGGCTATCGCGGGCACGCGCCTTACGTCACGTTCCTGTTTTTCCGGCTGGTGACGCCCATCGTCATGCTGCTTGCGGCGGTGCTTTATGTTTTCGTGATCTCGCACATGCAAAAATCGCTGCCGGTCAAGATCGGCATGTGCCTTGGCGCCGCCTATCTCGGGCTGCAGGCGCCGATGCTGTTCCTGAGGAATGCGATCAGCAAGCGTCAGCTTTCGATCAAGCGCGCCTTTCCGGACGCGCTCGATCTGCTGCTGATCTGCATCGAATCCGGCATGTCGATCGAAACCGCGTTTCGCAGGGTCAGCCTCGAGATCGCGACGCAGTCGATCGCGCTGTCGGAGGAATTCACGCTGACCACCGCCGAGCTCTCCTATCTGCAGGATCGAAAGGTCGCCTACGAAAACCTGGCGAAGCGCACCGGCCTCGAGGGCGTGAAATCGGTCTGTCTCGCCCTGCAGCAATCGGAACGCTACGGCACGCCGCTCGGTCAGAGCCTGCGTGTCATGGCGCAGGAAAACCGCGACATGCGCATGAACGAGGCCGAGAAGAAGGCGGCGGCGCTACCGCCAAAGCTCACCGTGCCGATGATCCTGTTTTTCCTGCCGGTGTTGTTTGTCGTCATCCTCGGGCCGACCGGCATCAAGGTCGCGGCGATGCAATAGGTCGCGGCGCCGCCGGGCGACGATGGCCGTGCTTTGACGGGAACGATCAGTCGGGACGGTTGAGCGACGCCATCGGCATCGTTCCGGTACTCTTGCCGCCACCCTTGCGCGCATTGTCCCTGCGGCTCAGCATCTGCTTCAGATAGGCGACATTCGCCGCCGCCTCGTCTGGCGGCAGATCGGCTTTCACGATGCTTTCGGCTTCGGCAAACCGGCCCTGCAGGCCGACCACCAGCGCCAGATTCTGGCGCACCCGCGCATCGGCTCTGGCGCTGCCATAAGCCCGCCGCAGGTTTTCTTCCGCCTGTGGCAGGTTGCCGGATAGCACGTAGGAAAGGCCGAGATTGGACAGCACCGACGGCTCGTCGGGCACGATCTTCAACGCGCTGGCATAGTAGCGGCGCGCTTCGTCGTGACGTCCCATCTGATCGAGCACGGTGCCCTGCACCGAAAGAATTCGCCAGTCGGGGTTATCGGGCGAATGGGCGCGCGACAGCACGTCGAACGCCTGCTGGAAACTGCCATTGTCGGCCAGCGCGCGGCCGAAAGCGGCCAGCAGCGCCTTGTTGCCGGGATGGGCGATGGTGGCCTGTTCGAGCATCGCCGCCGCCTGGGCCCGCTGCCCGGTGGCGCGCAGCGCCTGGCCATAGGCCAGCGCGGCGTCGGCATACTTGGGATTGGCGCGATAGCGCTCGCCGGCGACTTCCGCCGTGCGCTGCGGATCGGCACTGGCGCCGGAATCCGGCTTCGAGGTCAGCGACCCCGTGACATCGGACATGGTCTGGCAGCCGCCGAGCCCGGCGGCCAGCAGCGCCGCTACGGCCGCGGATGCGAGAAACCGGGCAAGGCTGTAGTGCTGGCGCATGGCACTTTAACTCACGGGATCGGTCGAAGGATGGGGCCGGATGCCTCAGCAATAGACTGTTAACCCTAACGGCTGGTTAATATGCGTCTTAATCACGGCGGCGAGCGGGCAGCGGAAAGGCAACGGGGCCGGTCGATCCCGGATTCTCCGGATATCGAGCGGCGGTTGCTTCCACCCATCGCCGTGCCGAACCGCCGCGACCGATCAGACACGAGGCGTTGGTTCAATATTCGACCGCAAGGCGTTTGCGGATTTCATCGAGCCGGCGTTCGAGCGCATCGAGCCTGGTGTGAAGGCCGCGGTCGTGAAGGTAGAAAAAATAACCGACGGCGAGGAATCCGAAAATCCAGTGATGGCTCTCAATGTAAAGCAGGACCTGATCGATCGCATGACCGACAGAGGCAAGAATACCCAGCACAGCATCCATCGCATTCCTCTCGCTGGAGAAAATGACTTACTAAATCCAGGAAACAGTGGAAGATCGTCCCCGCCGCCTATTTGTGATGCTTGCGCAGA
Source organism: Bradyrhizobium sp. (assembly GCA_039935515.1). Classification (GTDB taxonomy): domain Bacteria; phylum Pseudomonadota; class Alphaproteobacteria; order Rhizobiales; family Xanthobacteraceae; genus Bradyrhizobium. The sequence goes on along the minus strand of JBDTKD010000542.1, from coordinate 6,417 downwards.
TAGGCGTGCAGCGAGTCGGTGCCGGTCTCGGTGAGCAGGGTCTTGAGCATCATGTCCTTGCGGCGGCCTTTCGCAAAATGCTCACCATAGGTCTTGCGCAGCGATCCGACGCGCGTATTGCCGTGCTTCCTGTCGATGCGGCCGGTGGTGTCGCGATGCCTGCCGTCAAGAGCCTTACCCTTCTTGACCATTCCAACTCTCCCCTGGTGTCGTATCCACAACGTAATATGCGAAACCTATCACGATCCTGCGGTGCGGTGTAGGGCCGCCGATCTGACCGCCAGCTTGAAGAGATTGCCCACAGGCAAAAACTTTGCGAAGTCTGAACCCTGCGGCGCTGTTGCCCTGCCTCTCTGAATTGGAGACGAGCCAAGCATGCCATCTGTGTTCGAGACTGCACCCGCTACATCGGCCGTCTCCTTCATTTTTGCGACCAGATCGACATGGGACGGGATCCGCGCCGAGTTGCCGGCGCCGGCCAGGCAGTTCGCCGCGGCCAACGGCTTTGCCGCCAAACCCGGCGTGTGCCTGACGTTGCCCGGTGCCGACGGACAAATTGCTCAGGTCCTGTTCGGACTGGAGGAAGCGGCCAGCAAGTCCCGCGATCCGTTCCGGCCCGGCGCGTTGCCCGGCCTGCTGCCGCCCGGCCTCTACCGCTTCGCCAATGCGCCGCACGACAGCCGTCTTGCGACGCTTGCCTTCGCGCTCGGGAGTTACCGATTCAGCCGCTATCGCAGCGCGGATGCGCCCGATGTGAGGCTGGTGCCGCCCAACGGCGTCGACGTTGTCGATATCGCACGCATGGCGGACGCAGTCCACCTTGCCCGCGACCTCATCAATACGCCATCGAACGACATGGGGCCGGAGCAGTTGGCGCAGGCGGCGCAGCATCTCGCACAACGCTTCGGCGCCGATTTCAACTGCATTGTCGGGGACGATCTGTCGCGGCAGAACTTCCCGCTGATCCATGCGGTCGGCATGGCCTCGCCCCGCGCGCCGCGCCTGATCGAATTCAGCTGGGGCGACCCCACCCATCCACGGGTGACGCTGGTCGGCAAGGGGGTCTGTTTCGACACCGGCGGGCTCGATCTCAAGCCATCCAGCAGCATGCTGATCATGAAAAAGGACATGGGCGGCGCCGCCAACGTACTGGCGCTGGCGCAGATGGTGATGGACGCCCGCCTCAAGCTGCGCCTGCGGGTTCTGATTCCCGCGGTCGAGAACGCGGTCGCCGGCAACGCCTTCCGCCCGCTCGATGTCTTCCGTTCCCGCAAGGGCCTCGCCGTGGAAATCGGAAACACCGACGCTGAAGGCCGGCTGGTGCTGGCCGATGCCCTGGCTCTTGCCTGCGAGGAAAAGCCCGATTTGCTGATCGACATGGGGACCCTGACCGGCGCGGCGCGGGTCGCGCTCGGTCCGGATTTACCGCCCTTTTACACCAATGATGAGACGCTGGCGCTGGACGTCGCACGCTTTGCCAACCGGGAGAATGATCCGTTGTGGCGCTTGCCGCTGTGGCCGGCTTACGATGCCTGGCTCGATTCAAAGGTCGCCGATCTCAACAACGCGCCGTCGGGCGGCTTCGCCGGCTCGATCACCTGCGCGCTGTTTCTGCAGCGCTTTGTCGAGAACGCCAAAAGCTGGCTGCATGTCGATATCTATGGCTGGACCCCTGCGGCGAAGCCGGCACGGCCGGAAGGCGGCGAATGCCAGGGCGCGCGCGCGATCTATCAATTGCTTGGGGAACGCTATGGATGACCCGCGCCTGACACCGGCACGGCCCGATCTCGCCGCGCAATATCTCGAAGGCAGGATCAAGGCGGCCCGCTACGCCGCCGGTGAAGAGCTCGAGATCGTCGACAGCATCGCGCCGCTGCGCGCCGAGCCGTCGTCCGGCGCCATGCTGCTGACGCAGGCGTTGCGGGGCGAGCGCGCCACCATTTACGACCGCAATGGCGAGGGCTGGGCCTGGGGCCAGTTGAACAGCGACGGCTATGTCGGTTGGCTGCCAGATCGCGCGCTGGCACAGCCGGCAGCGGCACCCACCCACAAGATCGCCGCGATCAGGACGTTTGCGTTTCCGGGTCCCTCGATCAAGCTGCCCCCGGTCGATACGCTGCCGATGGGGGCGAAGATAGCCGTCGTTCGCGAGGACGGCTCGTTCGCGGTGACACGCGACGGCTGGCATTTGCCGCTGCCGCATCTCGCCGGGCTCGACCGCTACCAGCCCGATTTCGTCACGGTCGCCGAACAGTTCGCCGGCACGCCCTATCTGTGGGGCGGCAAGAGCAGCCTCGGCATCGATTGCTCCGGGCTGGTCCAGATCGCCCTGAATGCCGCCGGCACCGGCTGCCCGCGCGACAGCGACATGCAGCAGGACGGCCTCGGCCGTGCGCTGGATCCGGCGCAAGCCGGCAAACTGCAGCGCGGCGACCTGATTTTCTGGAAAGGCCATGTCGCGATCGCGCGGGATGCCGCCACCCTCGTTCACGCCAGCGCCCATCACATGGCAACCGCGATCGAAAGCACCCGCGAGGCCGTGGCGCGCATCAGGGCCGCGGGCAGCGAGATCACGGCGATCAAGCGGCTCGCTTGACTCTCGCTCAAACCGCCGCCGCACCGCTTGGGTCGGTTTCGAGCCGGAACGCGGCTGCAAACAGCGCGCGGGTGTAATCGGTTTTCGGGTTCTTGAATAACTCCGCGGCGGCTCCCTCCTCCACTACCTTGCCGTGACGCATCACGATCAGATGGCTTGCGAGCGAGGCGACCACCCGCAGATCATGCGAGATGAACATATAGGTGAGGTCGCGCTTGCGCTGCAGCTCGCGCAAGAGATCGACCATCTGCGCCTGGAGCAGCATATCGAGCGCGCTGGTCGGTTCATCCAGCACGACGAAATTCGGCTCCAGCACCGCCGCGCGGGCGATGCTGATGCGTTGGCGCTGCCCGCCGGAGAATTCGTGGGGATAGCGAAACCGCGTCGCCGGATCGAGCCCGACATCGCGCAGCGCCTTGATCACCCGCATCTCGCGCGCTTCCCGCGACAGCGCCGGCTGATGCACGCTGAGGCCTTCGGCAACGATATCGCCGACCGACATCCGCGGACTGAGCGCGCCGAACGGATCCTGGAACACGATCTGCATATCGCGGCGGAACGGCCGCATCGCCTTGAAACGCAGCCCCTGGATGTTGCTGCCGAGGAACACGATCGGCCCGTCGGAAGAAATCAACCGCAATAGCGCGAGGCCGAGCGTGGTCTTGCCGGAGCCGGATTCGCCCACCACGCCAAGCGTCTCGCCCTGGCGCACCGAGACGCTGACGCCATCCACCGCCTTGATGTGCCCGACCGTGCTGCGGAGCAGGCCGCGCCTGACCGGAAACCAGACCTTCAGGCCGTCCGTCGACATCACCACGGGGGATTGGGGCCGGGGCGGCGCCGGGTCGGGCTTCGGCTCGGCGGCGAGCAGGGCGCGGGTGTAGGGATGCTTTGCCGCAGTGAAGACCTGCTCCACCGGCCCCTGCTCGACGATCTTGCCGCCATTCATGACGCAGACCACATCGGCGATGCGGCGCACGATGCCGAGATCGTGGGTGATGAACAACAGGCTCATGCCGAGCCGCGCCCGGATCTCCGCCAGCAAGGTCAGGATCTGCGCCTGCACGGTGACATCGAGCGCCGTGGTCGGCTCGTCCGCAATCAACAGATCGGGCTCGTTGGCGAGCGCCATCGCGATCATGACCCGCTGACGCTGGCCGCCGGACAATTGATGCGGATAGCTCCCTAGCCGCGTGTCCGGATCGGGAATGCCGACCTGGGTAAGCAGTTCAAGTGTCCGCGCCCGGGCCATCTGGCCGCGAATGCCGCTATGAAGCTGCAGGATCTCGCCGATCTGCGCCTCGATCGTATGCAGCGGGTTGAGCGAGGTCATCGGCTCCTGGAAGATGATCGAAATATCATTGCCGCGAATGCCGCGAATCTCGCGTTCCGACAGGTCGAGCAGTTCCCGGCCCTTGAAGTGAATGCTGCCCGACGGGTGAGAGGCGGTCGGATAGGGCAGCAGCTTGAGGATCGACAGCGCGCTGACCGACTTTCCGGAACCGGATTCACCGACCAGCGCCACGCACTCGCCCCGCTTGATCTCGAAGGAAATGCGGTCGACCGCGATCGAGGTGCCGCTCGGCTGATGAAATGCCACCGACAAATCGCGAACGTGGAGCAGAGGCTGGTTGATAACGTCCATTACGACAGCTCTTCAGTCATCCCACTCGTCCCGCTGACGCCGCAAATCTTCGTCGATCTCTTCCGCGGATCGGAAGGGAGGGCGACGCATCGCGAAAATCTCATCTAGCGTCATGACCTTTTCCGGCCTCCTCTCTTCCTCAACAATCGTCACAGTGACGGTCGACGAAGGATCGACTCCGGCGCGCAAGTCGTCCGGAAGTTTCGATGCCGGATAGTTTTCGCGAACAATTCGGTTCATATGGCACCTCCGCATGGTTAGGATAGCGCGATTTCAGCGAAACGTCTTGCGCGGGTCGAACGCGTCGCGCACCGCTTCGCCGATGAAAATCAACAGCGACAGCATGATGGCGACCGAGAAAAATCCGGTGAAACCGAGCCAGGGCGCCTGGACGTTGGCCTTGCCCTGCGACAGCAATTCGCCGAGCGAGGGCGAACCGGGCGGCAGGCCGAAGCCGAGGAAGTCGAGCGCGGTCAGCGTCATCACCGAGGAGGAGACGATGAACGGCAGGAACGTCATGGTCGCCACCATGGCATTGGGCAGCAGATGGCGGAACATGATCACGGCGTTGGAGACACCGAGCGCCCGCGCCGCCTGGATGTATTCGAAGTTGCGGCCACGGAGAAATTCGGCGCGCACCAGCCCGACCAGCGAGACCCATGAGAACAGCAGGAGAATGCCAAGCAGCACGAAGAAGCCCGGCACCAGCACCGACGACAGGATCAGCAGCAGATACAGCGAGGGAATCGCGGTCCAGACCTCGATCACGCGCTGGAAGGTCAGGTCGATCCAGCCGCCGAAATAGCCCTGCACGCCGCCGGCGGCGACACCGATGATCGACGAGATGATGGTCAGGCTGAGACCGAACAGCACCGAGATGCGAAAGCCGTAGATCAGGCGCGCCACCACGTCGCGCCCCTGGTCATCGGTACCGAGCCAGTTGTATTCGAGATCGCGGCAGCTTTTCAGGCCCTTGCGCTGCACCACGTCCCTGCACTCGGCTTCCGTCAGCATCCAGGTCGGCTTTGAGGGTGCCGGGGTCGGCAGGTCGAGGTTATGGGTATCGTAGGAATAGCGGATCAGCGGCCACACGATGGTGCCGCCCTTGGCGGCAATCAGCTTCTGCAGATAGGGATCGCGATAGTCGGCGGCGGTCTGGAAATCGCCACCGAAGGTAGTTTCGGAATAGGTGACGAAGGCCGGCCAATACAGATGGCCGTCGAACTTGATCAGGAACGGGCGGTCGTTGGCGATCAGTTCGGCAAACAATGAAATGAAAAACAGGATGAGGAAGATCCAGAGCGACCAATAGCCCCGACGGTTCGTTTTGAAGTTCTGCCAGCGCCGGCGATTTAGCGGGGACGGACTGAAGCGATGCCGTGTCATCGGCACGGCCTCGCCGAGCGGCGACTGCGTGGTGGTTTCGATCGGCGGCGGCGCGATGAGGGTCATCAGACTTCCCGCGCCTCGAAGTCGATCCGCGGATCGATCCACATATAAGCGAGGTCGGAGATCAGGTTGACGACAAGCCCGACCAGCGAAAAGATGTACAACGTTCCGAACACCACGGGGTAATCGCGGTTCAGCACGCTTTCGAAGCTAAGCAGGCCAAGCCCGTCGAGCGAAAAGATGGTTTCGATCAGGAGCGAGCCGGAGAAAAAGGCATGAATGAACGCGCCGGGGAAACCGGCGATCACGATCAACATGGCATTGCGGAAGACGTGATTGTACAGCACCTGCCGCTCGCTGCAGCCCTTGGCCCGCGCGGTCATGACATATTGCTTGCGGATTTCGTCGAGGAACGAGTTCTTCGTCAAAAGCGTCATGGTCGCGAAGGCGCCGAGCGCCATCGAGATCAGCGGCAGCGTGATGTGCCAGAAATAGTCGAGGATCTTCCAGTACCAGGGAAATTGCGACCAGCCGTCCGAGGTCAGGCCGCGCAGCGGAAAGATATTCCAGAACGAGCCGCCGGCGAACAGGATGATCAGCAGGATCGCGAACAGAAATCCCGGGATCGCAAATCCGACGATCACCACCGCGGAGGTCCAGGTATCGAACCTGGTTCCGTCCTTGACCGCCTTGCGGATGCCGAGCGGTATCGAAATCAAATAGGTCAGCAGCGTCATCCAGATTCCCAGCGACATGGAAACCGGCAACTTTTCCTTGATCAATTGCA
>JBDTKD010000541.1:0-17413 GCA_039935515.1 Bradyrhizobium sp. | reverse complement strand
GCGACGCCGGTTCCGGCGTATAGACGCGCCCCGAAAAGAACGGGAATTTCTCCGGGTCGCCATGGATGTGGGTATGGCAATCGCAGGCGTGAGCCGGAACATCGAAGTTCACCGGCGTTGCGGGCTGTGATGCCTTGGCGAGAGCATTGCGGCCGGTCATGGCAACCCCGGCTGCGACGGAGGCACGAAGGATACCGCGTCTAGCGCAATATCCACCTCAATGGCTTCATCCTTCGAGACGCATCGCTTCGCGATGCTCCTCTGGATGAGGTCTGAGACCCTCATGGTGAGGAGCGCACCTTCGCGCGTCTCGAACCATGAGGCCTCGGGAGAAGCAACAATGATCCGGGTGAACCGGAAAACGCTTTAGTGAACATCCACTCACTCCCCGGTTTCCTTTTTCTCGTTTTTGTCACCACAATTTAGCGCGACGTCACTGGCCCGACGGCGTGCGGGTACGCAGTCCCTCCCAGGCATCGCGCACCTGATGATAGTGCACCTCGGGCAGATAGTCCGGTGTGTTGAGCGCGAGCGTCTTGACGTCGAGCCGCCCGATGGCGCTGAGCAGCGTATAGGACGCGATCACGCGATCGCGCTGCGCGCCGATCAGCCGCGCCTTGGCCGAAATCAGGTCCGCCTCCGAATTCAGAACATCGACCGTGGTACGCTGTCCGCCCTGGGCTTCCTTTTGCACGCCCTGCAGAGCAACAGTCGCCGCGCGCACTTCGGATTCGGATGCGGTCACGGCGACCTTGGCGCCTTCATTGGCGACCCACGCGCCGGTCGCCGCGGTGCGCGCCTGGTTGCGGACCTGATCGAGCACGAGCCGGCTTTGCGTGGCCATCTCCTTGGCCTGCCGGGTCTGCGAGGCGGCGGTGCCGCCATCGTAGATCGGCGCGGTAACTTGTCCGATGATCGAGGCCTGATCGGTCCCGAAGGTGCCGAGCGTTGGATCGTCGTCCCTGCTGTGGCTGGCGTTGCCCTGCAGGGTGACGGTGGGCATCAGGCTGCTCTCGGCGACACGGATGGTGGTCGAGGCGACATCGACGTCGAAACCTGCGGCGACGACCGCGGGATTCTCCTTGATGGCGAGCGCGGTCCCGTCGTCGCGGCTGTGCGGCAGATAGCGATCCACGGCGTCGGCCGGTTTCAATTGTCCGGGCGGGTTGCCGATCACCTGGGTATAGGTCGCCTGGCTGACGGCCAGGTTGACTTCGGCGGCGTTCAGATCGGCAAGGCCGCGGCTGAGGCGCGCCTCGGCCTGCGAGGTATCGGTCGGGGTGACGTCTCCGGCCCTGAGACGTCTTTGGGTGATCGCGAGGGTTTCGCGCAGAAACGAGACATTCGAGCGCTGCGCCTCGACCAGCGACTGATTGGCCAGCACATTGGTATACGCCGTGACCGCGTCGAGCAGCACGCCCTGGCCGACATTGCGCAGCGCCTCGCGGCCGGATCGCACCTGCAATTCCGCCACGCGGACGCTGTTGGCCGTCTTGAAACCGTTGAACAGCGTCTGCGTCACCGTCACGCCGATGATCCAGGGCTTCAGGCTCGCCGATTGCACCGTGTTGTCGGGCAGCAGATTGCGCACCGCCTGCAGCCCGACGCTCAGGCTGGCGACGATCTGCGGCCGATAACCGGCCATGGCCTGCGGGACGTTCTCGTCAGTGCCGCGCTGCCGCGCCCGTTCGGCATTGAGCTGCGGGTTGGTCTGATAGGCTTTGGCCAGCGCCTCGGGCAGGCTTTCTCCCCGGGCCGCGGTCGCGGCAACGCCTGGGCAGGCCATAATGCCGAGGCAGATGCCCGCCCGGAGCACACGCCTTGCCTCGTGGCCAACCCTAGCGGCACGCCCAATCATGTGATCCCACAGCAAACCCGGCTGTCCGCGCCCCGCCTATCCCTGCGGCATGTTTACCTGTTTAGAGCGCGACGCCGCCACAGGCAAACCAGCGGGCGCAGAAACCGGTGCAATTCCCCGGTCTGCTGTTGCCGGTTCGTCACAGACGAATCTCGGGCGCAAATAGGTTATAGCTGCCGGTGGTCGGCGTCCGATTCCGGACGCTGGTTTCCCGTTGTTTCCGAGCCGCCCTTGATGCCGAAACTGTTCTCCGACCCCGAGACGATTGCGGAGGATATTGTCCGCGATGTCGGAACCAACCTCGTGGTCGGGCTGCCGCTCGGGCTCGGCAAGGCCAACCACATTGCCAATGCGCTGTTCGCGCGCGCCAGCGCCGACCGCAGCATCAACCTGACCTTCTTTTCCGCCCTGACGCTGGAAAAGCCGAAACCGTCGAACCTGCTGGAGCGCCGCTTCATCGCGCCTGTGATCGACCGCCTGTTCGGCGGTTATCCCGATCTCGCTTATGCCGATGCGCTGCATGCGGGCGTGCTGCCGCCCAATATCCGCGTCATCGAATTCTTCTTTCTGGCGGGAAGGTGGCTGCACGTGCCGTTCGCGCAGCAACATTACATTTCGGCTAACTATACCCATGCGTCGTCCTACCTGCTGGCGCGCGGGCTCAACGTCGTCACCCAATTGGTGGCAAAGCGCGTGGTCGATGGCGTCGCGCGCTACAGCCTGAGCTGCAACACCGATACCACACTCGACGTTCTGCGCGCCCGCGCCGAGGGCCGGGCGTCGTTCAGGCTGATCGGCCAGGTCAATTCCGAGCTGCCATTCATGCCCGGCCCGGGCGATCTGCCGGCGGATGCGTTCAGCGCGATCCTCGAGAGTCCCGCGACCGAATTTCCGCTGTTCGCGCCGCCATCCGAGCCGATCACCGACAGCAAATACGCCATCGGCCTTCACGCCGCGGGTCTGGTGCGTGACGGCGGCACGCTTCAGATCGGGATCGGGCAGGTGGGCGATGCGCTGGCGCAGGGCCTGATCGTCCGTCATCGCGACAATGCGCAGTTCCGCGCGATCATGCAGCAACTCGCGCCGGCGGCGGAGCCGCGTCCGGCGCTGCTGGCCGGACCGTTCGAAAGGGGCCTTTACGGCGTCAGCGAAATGCTGTTCGAGGCTTTTCTCGGGCTGATCGACGCCGGCATTCTCAAGCGCGAGGTCGACGGCGTGGTGCTGCACGGCGCGTTTTTCCTCGGACCGCGGTCGTTCTATCGGCGTCTGCGCGAGATGACGCCGGAACAGATCGCGCGGATCCGGATGATGCCGGTGTCCTTCACCAACGAGCTCTATGGCGAAGAGGATACCAAGCGGCGCGCCCGCGTCGACGCCCGCTTCGTCAACAATGCGATGATGGCGACGCTGCTGGGGGCTGCGATTTCCGATGGCCTCGAGAATGGGCAGGTCGTCAGCGGGGTGGGCGGCCAATACAATTTCGTGGCGCAGGCGTTCGCGCTGGCTGGCGCCCGCTCGATCCTGACGCTCGATGCGACACGGCAGGCGAGATCGGGCCGCGCCTCCAATATCCGCTGGAGCTATGGCCACGAGACCATCCCACGGCATCTGCGCGATGTCATCGTCACCGAGTATGGCGTCGCCGATATCAGGGGAAAATCCGACGCCGAGGTGATTGCGGCGATGCTGGGTGTTGCGGATTCCCGCTTTCAGGACGATCTGATGCGGCAGGCCAAGGACGCCGGCAAGCTGCCGAAGAACTTCGAGATTCCGGCGGCGCAGCGCGACAACGACCCGGAGCGGATCGCACGCGCGCTGAAGCCCGCGCGGGAGGCGGGCCTGTTGCCGCTATTTCCGTTTGGCAGCGATTTCACCGCCATCGAACAGCGGCTGATTCCGGCGCTGCAATTCCTGCAGGACGCCCGGCGCACGCCGCTGCGACTGCCGGGACTGCTGTGGAAGGGCGCGAGACACCCGCCGGACCGGGCCGATCAGGAATGCCTGGCGCGGCTCGGGCTCGACAAGCCCGTGTGGTTCTCCGAACGCGCCTACCGCGCATTGGTCAGCGCGGCGCTGGCGAAGACGCGTGCGGGTTGAGAAGGCTGCTGCACGCGGCGTCGTTGCGAGGAGCGTAAGCGACGAAGCAATCCATCTTGAGGACGAAGACCGGAGTTCTGCAGCGATTTACCGGTTCTTGTTGACCGGTTTGCGTTTCTCGATGAAGGCCGCCATGCCTTCGGATCGATCTTCCAGCGCAAAGGTCGAGTGAAACAGATTGCGCTCGACGCTGATGCCTTCCGACAGCGGCGTCTCGAACGCGCGGTTGATGGCTTCTTTTGCCATCGCGGCTGCGGGGCGTGACATCGATGCGATTTTTTCCGCTATCGCCATGGCTTCCTGCATCAGTTTGTCCGCCGGCACGATGCGGCTGACCAGCCCGGAGCGCTCGGCCTCGGCGGCATCCATCATCCGCCCGGTGAGACACAGGTCCATCGATTTGGATTTGCCGATCGCGCGCGTCAGGCGCTGAGTTCCACCGATTCCCGGGATGGTGCCGAGCGTGATCTCCGGCTGGCCGAATTTCGCGGTGTCGGCGGCGATGATGATGTCGCACATCATCGCCAGTTCGCAGCCGCCGCCGAGCGCATAGCCGCTGACGGCGGCGATGGTCGGCTTGCGGCAGTTGGCGACGCGGTCGGCGCCGACAGCGGCGAAATCGCTGGAAAACATGTCGATGAAGGTCTTCGGCTGCATTTCCTTGATGTCGGCGCCGGCGGCGAAGGCCTTCTCGCTGCCGGCGAGAAGGATGCATCCGATCTTGTCGTCGGCTTCGAGGTCGTCGACCGCAGCGGCAATTTCCCTGAATACGCCAAAGGATAGCGCATTGAGCAGCTTCGGACGATTAAGCGTGATGACGCCGACCGCGCCTTTGCCCTCGACGACGATGTGTTCGAACGTGCTCATGGTCTATCCCCGCGCCTGACTGCACGGGACTGTGCCCGCTGGCGGCACGGGCTTCAAGGGGCCTCATTGCAGCCGGACAGAGCTGAAAGCCGGCCCCTTGAATGTTACGCCATGAACATGCGTGCGGCAGAGGCCATGGTCAGCAGCGCCCCGAAGCCGATGAAGATTTTCCCGATCAGCGAGGTCTGGTCCCAGGCGGAAGGTTCGGTGTTCGCAGCTGGGGCGACGGCCGCGGCCGTCGGCTCGGCCGAGGCCACTGCCAGCGTGCCCGCGGGCGGCGCGCTGTCGCGCAGCGAGCGATCGACGTCGTTGAGCTGATCGGGGGCGACGAGCTGGGCATCGGCTGCCGGTTGAACGTCGGCCGGCGCGTCCGGTGTGCTCTGGACGATCGTGTTGGCCCGCGCCGTCATCGCATTGGCGTTGTCGGCCGGCGTGTCGGGGGTGGCGAGTTGCGCATTGGCGTTGGCGACCGAGGCCGGGATCGTGGCTGGTTGGACCGCGGGCGAATTGCCGGCGTCGGCGTCCGCGGCATCAGCGGTTTTTTTGTCGGGAGAGGATTTCTGCGCCACCTGGTGGTGGGCGTGTTTTTTCCAGTGGTGTGAGGCGTGTTTGGTGTAGTTGCTCAGTTTCACGGGAGCTCCCGCCGGGGCTTCCGCCGTTGAGGTTGCCGCGTCGGCATCGCTGTCGCTGGCTGCCTGCGACGGGCCGGCCAGGCCTACGAACAATCCCGTCGCGATGATCAATGCCGCGCGCCCACTGGCGTTGATAGTCATTCGGCAATCTCCCCTTTTGCCAGCTCCCGGCGGAAAATGAGACCTCGCCCGTGTCCGCAGCGCGGCAGAAAAAGGGAATCTTCGGGCCGGTCCGGAAAATTCCCGTCGGCAATCTCACCGGTGTCAGCAGCGCGGATCGATGTTATGAGCCTGTCTGTGCCGAACGCGGCCGGCTATTCCCGCGCGCGGCGATGATGGCAAGGCTCCGCAGGCTTTTTCACGGTCTCATCACGACTTCGTGATCCCTCGCTGCGGATGTAACAATTTGAAAGATCGACCGAATTGCATGGTGGGAGCGCGAGTGCGCGAACGTGAAGACGAGTGGACCGGTCTGATGCGGCTGGCCATTTCAGGCGACAATGCAGCGTATCAGCGTCTGCTCAAGGCCGTGACGCCGGTGTTGAGGGCCGCGGCGCGCCGCGGCTTGGCGCGGGCCGGGCAGCCGGTCGACCAATCCGAGGATATCGTGCAGGACATTCTGTTGGCGGTGCATTTGAAGCGGCATACCTGGGACGCCAACGCGCCGTTCGCCCCGTGGCTGTTTGCGATCGCCCGCAACAAGCTGATCGACGCCCTGCGTCGCCGCGGCCGGCGGATTTTTGTCAACATCGATGACTTCGCCGAGACCATCGCAGGCGAACCCGCCGCGGAGACCGCGCCGGCAAGCGAGGTCGCAGCCCAGCTCAAGTCGCTGCCGGCGCGACAGCGCGAGGTGCTGCAGTCGATCGCGGTCGAGAGCGCCTCGATCAAGGACACCGCGGCGAAGTTCGGAATGAGCGAGGGCGCGGTGCGGGTGGCGCTGCATCGCGGGCTTGCCGGGCTCACCGCCAAATTGCGGGAACAATGACCATGGAAACCGATCAGCTGATCCGAACCCTCGCCGCCGATAGCGCCTATCGCGCCCGGCCGGTCGGGTTTCTGCTGGCGCTGGCATTGCTCGCTGCGTTGCCGGTTTCGATGGCGATATTTCTCGTGGCGCTGGGTGTTCGCCCGGACGTCATGACCGCGATGCATAATCCGTTCTTCGACCTGAAATTCGTGGTGACGCTGGCGCTGGCGATCGCGGGCATCGCCGTCAGCCTGCATTTGTCGCGGCCGGAAGCGCTGCTGGGCGGCTGGGTGTGGTTGCTGCTGCTGCCCGCCGGGATCCTCGTCGCCGCGATCGGCGGCGAGATGATGGTGCCGCAGCGGCTGCCGATGATGACGCGATTGGTCGGCCATAATTCACGGGTCTGCATGACGGCCATTCCGGTTTTGTCGCTGCCGCTGCTGGCCGGGGCGCTGATCGGGTTGCGGCACGGCGCCCCGGCCCGGCCGGCGCTCGCCGGCGCGATCGCCGGAATGTTGTCGGCGGGATTGGCCGCGACACTGTACGCCTCGCACTGCACCGACGATTCACCGCTGTTCGTCGCGACCTGGTACACCATCGCGACCGCGCTGGTCACCGCGATCGGCGCGCTGGCGGGATCGCGAATACTCAGATTCTAGCTAGCGCAATTTCGACCGCAATGGCTTCATCCTTCGAGACGCATCGCTTCGCGATGCTCCTCAGGACGAGGTCTCAGACCCTCATGGTGAGGAGCCGCGCCTTGCGCGACGTCTCGAACCACGAGGCCTCGGAGAAGCTGCAATGACAATAGTCTAAAGCCCGATCAGAATCGAACAGGCCTCAGGCCGCCGGCGCTGCCTGCTGCATGCGGTGGAAGCGCAGCACCTGCTGCGCGGTCGAGGGCCGCAGCCGTTCGTAGGTCTCCTTGCAGGCCGCGAGATCGGAGCGGTCCAGCCCCGATAGATTGTCGCGCATGTTGATGATCGCCTTCACGGTCGTCCAGGACATTCCCGAGACTTTCGCCAGGATCATCACGCCTTCGGCGCGGGTTTCCACCATCATGTTTTCGGCGATCGACACCGACACGTTGGCGAGCGCTGCGATCGCGGCGTTGGCCTCGTCGAATTTGCCGGCGGCGGCGAATGCCTCGACCTGATGCTCGTCGAGCCGGCCGTCGTCGTACAGCGACTTGACCAGCGCATGCGCGATGGCGGTCTCGCGGTTCGGCGCGGCGCGCGCCAGCTGCGTCGCTGCCCGCACCGCATTCGGCACATCCCCGGCCTGCTGCGGATTGGCGGCCTCGAGGCGAGCCCGCACCGTCGCCGACGCCTTCGCGATCAGCTTGAGGTAGAGATGGCGCGGAACCGTCGGTCGCAGGCCGACGCAGGTGGCGAGGTCGTCGTCGCCTTCGGCCCGTTCGACCAGCCGGGTGAAGCTATGCTCGGAAAACTCCGCGCCGGGATTGTTGACGGTGCTCTGGACCACATCGTCGTTGCCGCGCAGTACCAGTACGTCGGTCACTGCGCCGCTCAGCACCCGGCGGGTCGAAATCGCCAGCAGATGCGCCTGGCCCTTGCTGCGGGCAGTTTCGATCAGCGCCTCGTCGTCGAGCCGTTCCGATCTGGAGAGCACGGGGCCGGCGATTTCGATGACGTCGTCGAACGCCAGCGTGCGGATGGTGGCAGGAGGGGCGCTGCTGATTGGAGCGAGACGGTTGGCCAGCAGCGCCTTGGCCGATGTCTCGATGTGATGCATCAGGCACTGGAACACATCGTCGAACAATTCGATCTGCTCGTCGGAAAAATCCACCGCGCCGTTGATGAAGAGATCGGTCACGCGGCGCAGGGTCTCGACCCGGCGCGCCACGGTGCCGTGCGCGAGCGTCGCCTGCAGTTCGTCCAGCAGGTTTTCGGAAGCGGCGGCGGGTCTCGAACTCATGACTCTATCCTGGAGCGTTCGTGCATTGCGGGCCCGTAACGGATTCTCCGTCCCGGAGCGGAATTGTTTGAATCAGGCACTGGCAATACGGTTTCGTCCTCGTGCCTTGGCCGCGTAGAGCGCGCGGTCGGCGCGCGCGAGAAAGGTGTCCGGCGTCTCATCGGATTTCAGCGTGGCGAGGCCGGCGGACATTGTAACCCGCAGGCCGGGCGAGAACGCGCTCCAGTCGAGATCGGCAATGATCGCTCGCAGCCGGTCGATCATGGGCGCGGCACCGTCGCTGGGGGTATCCGGGAGCACCAGCAGGAATTCCTCGCCGCCGTAGCGGCCGAACCGGTCGATGCTGCGGATATTGGCGAATACGGTGATGGCGAAGGTCCGCAGCACTTCGTCGCCGGTCGGATGACCATAGGCGTCATTGATGCGCTTGAACCAGTCGAGATCGATCAACGCGATCGAGCACGGTGTTCCGATGCGGTGGGCGCGGTCGATCTCGTCATCGAGCATCCGCATGATGCAGCGGCGGTTGAACGAGCCGGTGAGTTCGTCGAGTTCGGCGAGTTCCTCGATGCGCTTGTAGGCTTCGCTGAGTTCGGCGCCGCGCTTGTAGAGCTTCTTGCGCAGCGAGTCGCCGTACAGCCCGACGAATGCGCATTGTCCGATCGTGAGAATGAAGCACAGCGCCGCGGCCAGACGCTCGGTGGCGGTGGCGACCGGCATGCCGATGGGAATGCGGGTAAGCAGGAAAATCGGAGCGATGCCCAGCGCCGTCAGCGCCCACGCAATGGTCGCCTGACGCGACGTCATCCGCAACGCGGCGACGCCAAAGATCAGAAACAGGACGTTGAGGAAGGCGTAACCGATCTGCGGCGCTGCCAGCACAAAGCCGAGTTGGACCGCGACATGGCCGCCGACCTGAAAAACCGTGAGATAGTGGTCTTCGAAGCGGTCGTTGAGGTGGGTTTCAGACAGGATAACGAAGACGCCGATCAGGGTGACGCCGGACAGAAAGAAGGCCGACGGGATCACAACCGTGATGGTGCCGGCGCTGGCGTAGATCATGAGCACGGCGGCGCCGATCGCATAGCTTGCCACCTGCACCGCAAGCGTATGCCGCCGATGCGCAGCGCGGCGCTTCAGGACGTCGAGCGGCAGGTCGCCGGCGAATCCGACCGTGCCGCCAGAGCCCTGACCTTGAAGCAGTGAAGCCGCGCTGATCATGTCCTGCCGTGGTGGAGTACATTCAACGGAACCTTAGGGAGAAAAGCCTTTAGGTTTGGTATCTTTCGCGGCCAAATCTCGGTCGTCCGGGCTGATACCGCCGATGTACCACAAAGGAAATTCCGGGAATCGGGGTCGTCTGGCGCGAGCGGCCAAACCCGGTCGGATCGAAGCGCCGGCTGGTTGTTGCGCAAAATGCTGTGTTTCCGGCGAACCCTTGCTAAGGTCGGGGCCATGCCGGTTCCGACTCGGAAGAAAGAGCTCCTGTATTATGGTACCTCTTGATGGGTTTCGGCCGGCAGACGGCGCTCGGCGGTCGCCGCGCCACCGCGCTTTGTGGGATAGCTCACAGACGCCGGCGAGCCGCTATGCCAGGCTGAAGAATTTTCCCGTTTCCGTCGAACCAGCTGGCGGTTCAATCCGACCAACCCTGCGAGACGGCCATTGAGTGCGGCACAGGCGGCTTCGGACGACGTCCTGATCGCCCGAATCGCTCAAGGCGACCGGCTTGCCATGCAGGTACTGTACGGAAGGCACCGTGTCAGGGTGTTTCGTTTCGGGCTTCGGCTCGTGCGGGACGAACAGGT
The DNA here is from genome assembly GCA_039935515.1 of Bradyrhizobium sp. Taxonomy (GTDB): domain Bacteria; phylum Pseudomonadota; class Alphaproteobacteria; order Rhizobiales; family Xanthobacteraceae; genus Bradyrhizobium. The sequence goes on along the minus strand of JBDTKD010000541.1, from coordinate 7,243 downwards.
CGCGGAAGATCTCATCAGCGAGGTTTTTCTCGATGTGTGGCGCCAGGCCGGCAAGTTCGAAGGCCGATCCGCCGTTTCCACCTGGCTGCTGGCGATTACGCGATTCAAGGCCCTGTCTGCGCTGCGGCGCAGGAAGGACGTTGAACTGGACGACGAGGCCGCCCATGCGATCGAGGACGAATCCGACGATCCCGAAGTGACGGCGCAGAAGAAGGATACCAGTCAAGCGTTGCGCAAGTGCCTGACCGCGCTTTCGCCCGATCATCGAGAGATCGTCGATCTCGTCTACTATCACGAGAGATCCGTGGAAGAGGTGGCTGAAATCGTCGGCATACCCGAGAACACAGTGAAGACGCGCCTGTTCTATGCGCGCAAGAAACTGGCCGAACTGCTGCAGGCAGCCGGCGTGGAACGAGGCTGGCCATGATGGCGATGAAAAAACTGCTGGAGCGAGAGCCCGGCGAAATCGAGATGCTGTTGCCATGGCATGCGGCCGGCACGTTGAATGCGCGCGATGCGCGCCGCGTCGAGGAAGCGCTTGTCCGCGATCCCGAATTGTCGCGGCAATACACCGCGATTCGCGAAGAGTATGCCGAGACCATCGACCTCAACGAGAGCCTGGGCGCGCCATCGGCCCGCGCCATGCAGACGCTGTTCGCGGCGATCGACGCCGAGCCCGAACGCAAGCCAACCGCATCGCGCCGTATCTCGCGCGGGATCGCCGGGTTTTTCGCAGCGCTGACGCCGCGGACGCTCGCCTGGTCGGCAAGCCTTGGCGCCGTGGTGCTGCTGCTCCAGGCCGGCATCATCGGCGCGATGCTGATGCAGAATCAGCCGGCTTCGTTCCAGACCGCGTCGCTCAGCACGAACGAGCCGATTACCCGGACCTTGAGCTCGGAAGCGCCGCCGCGCGCGCTGGTGCGGTTCGCGCCCGATGCCCGCGTCGCCGACATCATAGCGCTGCTCGACACTTATCGGGCGGCGATCATCGACACACGCGGCGGCATGTTCCGGCTGCAATTCGGCAACAGGGCGATGTCGAAGGACGAAGCCGCCGGCCTGATGCGCAAGCTGCAGGGTGAGAAGATCGTCAGCGTTGCGGTCGCGACGCCATAGCGGCGCGGGCGCAGCCACTGCTGTCGCGGCGGTTTCGGACCCGCGTCCCCCGGAAAAAACCCAGCAACAGCAGGATGTTCCTCCAACCCGAGCGCCGGACACGCCGATCCCTGCCACGGTCGCCGACAGGCCGGCCAACGGTCCCGACAGGCCATGATCTCCCGTCGGAACGGCAGCTAAAAAAATCTCGGGACGACTTTGAACGTCAGACGGCCTGTCGGCGACAAACTAACCGTGGGAGCGGTAGTTCCTCCCCATCGAGGCTGTATCCGGCGCGAGCGCCCATCCACCCCAAGCGCCCTTATGGCTTGACCCGTCCGGTTGTCCCCCCGGACGGGTCTTTCGTTTGGCGCGTCCTTTCGCCGCGCGGCGCGATTTGAATGCGGTGCAGTCCGTCGGCCGATGGGCGTGCGGAACCGCGCTATGGACAAAATAATAGTTTTCCACAGAATATCCTCGTCGTGTCCAATTGATTCGTCCGCGTTGCGTCGGCGTCCGTCTTTCTCCAACGGGCTGGTTTATGACTCACCGACTCGACGTGGCACGCGGCCGCCACATTGTGGCGCGCTGGTGCAAGCTGGCCGAGCAACGGCTGGAATACCTCACTGAGCTGTCCGAGACCGGCCGCTGGCGTCGCTTTCATAGCGAACGAGACATTCTTGAAAATATCCAGGAGGCGAAGACCGCGGTGGAGACCTGGCGCGATCTGCTCACGCGCGAGGCGTCACGGGACAATTCCGCTGTCGACATGTCCTGGCTGAGCCGCGGCAGAACCACGCTGCCGCGCGCCGAGATGCTGGGCGATCAGCTGCGTCGGCTTCCGCTGCAACCATTGCCGACGCCGGCCGAGCCGCCGCGGCGCGATATTCCCGCCGCCGTCAAGATCGTTGACGTGTTTTCGGACCAAGCGCTTTCCGTGCGAAAGCCCGGTTTGCAATCCGGGCTGACTGCCGCGCTGGACCCGGCCGCAAATGACGCCGCCGGCCTCGCGCCGGACGTCGCGGCGATCCGGCAACGCTATCCGTCGCTGCGCAACGCGCTGTGACGCAGACTATGCTCGAACCGAATTGGTCCCGATCATCACCTGTGCAAAGCGCTGCGCGCCGTCGGCGGTGAGATCCGGCGTGACCGGGCGGGCGTGATCGAGACCGACCACGGCGCCGCGCGGCGCCTCCGAAATCACGTTGTTGCTGATGAGCGCCGTGCCGGCACCTGACGCCACCGATACGCCGACGCCGACAAAGGCCTTGCGGATCAGATTGCCGGTAATGACGACGTCGCGCAGATATTTGCCCCAGCCGGCCATGATCCCGAACGCCGGTGCGTGCTCGATGACATTGCCGGTGATCGAACTGTCGGCCTCGACATAGATGCCGACACCGGCATCGTCATCGGGCGCGGTGCCGATCGGCCGCTTCGGCAACAGGTTGCGGATGATGTTGCCATGGACTACCGCAAGTCGCCCGCCCTCGTTGAAGTTGCAGACCGAAACGCCAAAGGCCGCGCCGTCCACGGTGTTGTTGGCGATCAGCGCGCCCTCGAAAGAAAATTCCGCATAGAGCGCCACCTCGCGGACGTCGCTGACGATATTGCCGGTGATCTGGATATTGGAAGCCGAATTGCCGCGTACCGCCGAATAGTCGCAATTGCGGATGCGGTTGCCGCGCACGATCACGTTTCCGGCGCGAAAGGCGTTGATGGCATTGCCGTATTGTCCGGAGCCGCCGGGGCCGGCCTTGATGTCCTCGATGCGGTTGTCGGCGACCAGCGTGCCGTCGTCGCCAATCGCGGTGCGCAGGATTTCGATGCCGTTGTCGCCGGTGCCCAGGATGGTGTTGCGTGATACCAGCAAGCCCAGGGCGTCGAACGAGACGATCGCTGTGGCGGCCGATTTGGTGATGATGTTGCCGCTGACGTCGCCGGAGACCTGCTCGAACCAGATGCCGGCACCGCCGCTGTCGTTGATTTCACAATCGACGATGCGGATATCGTGGCCGCCGAGGCAATGCAGGAGGCCGCGCCGCGCCGGCAACGCAATGCCGCTGCCGTCAAGGGTGATGCCGGTCAGGCCGGCGCCTGCCGCGCCTTCGCCCTGAAGCATCGATGCGCCACCGGTGAAAACGAGCCTGGTCGCGCCGCGCACGCCCACGAGTTGCGTGCCGTTCTTTAGCTGAAGCATGCCGGTACGGTAGACCCCAGGCGGCAGCGCCAGCGGCACCTGCGCGCGCGCCGCCTCGTCGATGGCGTGCTGCAAGACCCGGGTCTGCTCGTCCGGGCTGCCGGGCCGGACGCCGTATTGGGTGGCGTCGCGCCCAAGCAGCGAGGTGAGGGGCGCCGCCCGCGTTGCATCGGGCAACATCGCCAGCGCGCCGGCAACGCCGGTGACGGAAGCCCCGATGAGATGACGGCGGTTGAGGTCCATGATCGCGTTTCCTGCACCGACGCGATTGAAGCGTCTACGATGCCGGAGTAACGCAAAAATGCGTCCGCGCGCCGCGACCACGAGGGCGAAAGCCCGCGATTGTTCGGGGTAGGGTTAACAACCCGTAGGGCAAGCCATGGATGACGATCCGTAGCCCGGATGGAGCGCAGCGAAATCCGGGGCCGCCCATCCGCATTGCGATTCCCGGATTGCGCTGAGTTTATCCTTGGGCACGCCGAAGGCGTGACCCGAGGGCTCCATCCGGGCTACGAGACTACGACAGCCGCGCCATTCGCGTCAGCTTCACCAGTTCCATCAGCACCGCTTCGCCGGCGTCGACCAGTTGCTCCAGCGTGAGCGGTGGCGTTGTCTGCCGGCGCTGCGACGAGCCGTCGCGCGCCAGCAGCGGCACATGGATGAACGCGGCAAGGCGAGGGCCGTGGCCGGTTCTGACCGCCTCGATCGCCCGCCAGCTTAGATAATTGCAGAGATAGTTGCCGGCATCGCGCGAAGCTCGCGCATCGACGCCGGCGGCCATGGCCGCGCGCAGCAATCTGGCGGTGTGCGGACCGAACATCATGGCGTCGGCGTGACCCGCGATCGATCCCTTGCGATCGTGGGCGTGGTCGGCGTCGGGCCACGTCATCGTGACGGCGTTGCGGGCGCGGGTTTCGACCCGCAGATGCAGGCTGCGCGATGCAAGGCCGAACATCAGCAGCGCCTGCGGTTGGTGCTTTGCGATGAGCTGCGGCAGCTCGCGATCAACGGCCTGGTAGGTCACCGGGAAAATATGTCCTGACAGCGCCACATCGGCCAGCGCCGGCCGGCGCAGCCGCAGCAGCCGCGCCACCAGTGGCTGCGTAGGGTTGTACGGCGCGCCCGGAAACGGCTCAAAACCGGTAAGGAGGACGTGGAGTTTGTCGCTCATCTCAACGCAGCATCTCCGCGATCTTTTCTGCCGCGACGGCGGGCGAGATGCGGCCGTCGGCGACCTCGGCTTCGATCTTCTTCACCTTGGCGCGAATGGCGGGATCGGCGCGCAGCCGCGCCATCATCCGCTGTTCCAGCATCGACCACATCCATTTCACCTGCTGCTGCCGGCGTCGCGCGGCGAATTCGCCGGAGGCCTGCATGGCGGCGCGGTGATCCAGAGCCTTCTGCCAGAGTTCGGCAACGCCGGCCCCGGTCAGCGCCGAATAGGTCACGACCGGCGGATGCCAATGCTCCGAGCGCGGGGTGAGGATGTGCAGCGCGCCGCGATACTCCGCGGCTGCGAGATTGGCGCGCTTGGTGCTGTCGCCGTCGGCCTTGTTGACGGCGACCATGTCGGCGAGTTCGACTAGGCCCTTCTTGATACCCTGCAACTCGTCGCCGGCGCCGGGCAGCATCAGTGCCAGGAAGAAATCCGTCATGTCGCCGACCGCGGTCTCGGACTGGCCGATGCCGACCGTCTCCACCAGCACGACGTCGAAGCCCGCGGCCTCGCATAGCAGCATCGCCTCGCGGGTTTTTGCGGCGACACCCCCGAGCGTGCCGGAAGCCGGCGAGGGCCGGATGAAGGCGCTGTCGGAGCCGGCAAGCCGCGCCATCCGGGTCTTGTCGCCGAGGATCGAGCCGCCGGTGCGGGCCGAGGACGGGTCCACCGCCAAGACCGCGACCCTGTGGCCGCGTTCGATCAGGAACATCCCGAGCCCGTCGATGGTGGTGGATTTGCCGACCCCGGGAGAACCGGTGATGCCGACCCGGATCGCGCGGCCGGTGTCGGGCAGCAACGCCTGCACCAGATCGCGCGCCGCAGCCTGGTGGTCGCCGCGCCGGCTCTCGATCAGCGTGATCGCCCGCGCCAGTGCCGCGCGGCTTCCGGCGCGGAGGCCTTTGGCGAGGGATTTGATGTCGGCGGGGTTATTGTCAATCATCGCTGGCGGTCGTCACCTTGGGCATCAAAATACCTCGGTAAGTTCGTCCGCGATTCGCGCTGCAATGCGCGGCTTTAGTAAATCCCGCATCGATATCTGCGTTCGAAGACCCGTCGCGTCCTCGATCAAATGCATCACCTTGAATAGGTCAAATGCTGGCGACGCTCCGCGGGTAACGGTGTCGACGAGAATATCGAAATCGCTGTCGGGCCGCGCATCGCCGCGCGCCCGTGATCCAAAGACGGCGAGCTTCGTCACGCCCTCGGCTTTGATCGCAGGCGCGATTCCGCGCAGCTTGGCGATGATCTCTTCCAACGTGATATCAGCAACGTCGCTCATGGCCAGATACTATAGCGTTTTCCAGTTCACTCGAATCATTGCCGCTACTCCCGAGGCCTCATGGTTCGAGACGCGCGAAGGCGCGCTCCTCACCATGAGGGTCTGAGACCTCATCCTGAGGAGCATCGCGAAGCGATGCGTCTCGAAGGACGAAGCCATTGACGTGGCACAACCTCCGCAGGCATTTTCACTCCGCCGCCTCGCTGTGTCCCAGCCGTGCATTGAGCTTGTGGATCAGCTCTTCCGCGGCATCCGATATCACGGTACCCGGCGGATAGATCGCCTCGGCGCCGGCCTGGTAGAGCGCGTCGTAATCCTGCGGCGGCACCACGCCGCCGATGATGATCATGATGTCCTCGCGGCCCTGCTTCTTAAGCGCCGCCTTCACCTCCGGCACCGCGGTCAGGTGCGCGGCAGCCAGCGACGACAGCCCAAGAATATGCACGTCGTTCTCGACCGCCTGCCGCGCCGCTTCCTCGGCGGTGGCGAACAGCGGCCCGATATCGACGTCGAAGCCGACATCGGCAAAGGCCGACGCGATCACCTTCTGGCCGCGGTCGTGGCCGTCCTGGCCGATCTTGGCGACCAGAATGCGCGGCCTTCGGCCCTCGGCATCCTCGAACGCATCGATCAGGGCCTGCACTTTTTCGACCCGGTTGGACATGGTGGACGCCTCCCGCTTGTAGACGCCGGTGATGGACTTGATCTCGGCGCGGTGCCGCCCGAACACCTTTTCCAGCGCATCGGAGATTTCGCCGACCGTGGCCTTGGCGCGCGCGGCGTCGATCGCCAGCGCCAGAAGGTTGCCGTTGCCGTCGCCGGCGCTCCGGGTCAGCGCCGCCAGCGCGGCGTCGACGTCTTTCCGGTTGCGCTCCTTGCGAAGCCGGGACAGTTTGTCGATCTGCAGCCGCCGCACGGTGGAATTGTCCACCTTCAGCACGTCGATCGGCGCTTCGTCGGTCGGCCGGTATTTGTTGACGCCGATCACCGCCTGCCGGCCGGCATCGATCCTGGCCTGGGTCTTGGCGGAAGCTTCCTCGATCCGCAGTTTCGGCACGCCGGCCTCGATCGCCTTCGCCATGCCGCCGAGCGCCTCGACCTCCCGGATATGGCCCCAGGCCTTGGCGGCGAGATCGTGGGTCAGCCGCTCGACATAATAAGAGCCGCCCCAGGGATCGATGATCCTGTTGGTGCCGCTCTCCTGCTGCAGGAATAATTGGGTGTTGCGCGCGATTCGGGCGGAAAAATCGGTCGGCAGCGCCAGCGCCTCGTCGAGCGCATTGGTGTGCAGCGACTGGGTATGGCCTTGGGTCGCCGCCATCGCCTCGATGGTGGTACGCATGACGTTGTTGTAGACGTCCTGCGCGGTCAGCGACCAGCCCGAGGTCTGGCAATGCGTGCGCAGGCTGAGCGAGCGCGGATCTTTCGGATTGAAAGGCTTCAAAAGCTT
>JBDTKD010000540.1:0-4013 GCA_039935515.1 Bradyrhizobium sp. | reverse complement strand
GCGCGGCTTGTGCGCCGCCAATGCTTTCGACGCTGTTGCGATTATCCGTGGGTCTGCGTCCGCAAATTCGGCGGGGGGTGCATAGTGATAGCTGGTTCCCTCATCGCGCAGCGCGCGATCGATAATAACGAAATAGGGTGGCGGTCCCGATGATACAATTTGCCCGGCTGACGTAAGGCTTATCAGGAGGCGACACCCACTTGCGAATAGTTCTTCCGCCACAAGCACGGCGAATGACGAACCCACTGCCCGGCCAATGATTCCGACTTCCTGCTCACCGATGGAAAAGCGATCCAATTCGGTATGATAGCAGGGCCACCCATCAAACCGCTGGGTTTTTCCCGCCACGCGAAGCGTTCGAACCAAGTCGCCGTCCGGGTCCAGGATGCAGACGTCCGGTACCTCAACGGCTTTGAGATGCTTTTGCCTTCGCGCCTCTCGCAACAGAACGGAAGGCACAAACATCGATGGCGAAAAGATGTGCTTATTGTCTAATATGGGGGGCGTAACCATGTGCTATTTCAGCCTTTGACGCGACCAGTCGGGGACATGGGTATGAAAGATGGGAACCGAAAATCCCAATGGGAAACTGTTTACACGACAAGGAGCGAAAATGAAGTCAGCTGGTTTCAGGAAAATCCCGCGCCATCGCTCGAATTGATCGGCCTTGCACGGCCGAGGCCCGAATCCGCCATCGTCGATATTGGCGGCGGCGCGTCGCGCCTTGTTGACAGCCTTCTCGAGCGTGGGTTCAACCGTGTGACGGTGTTGGATATTTCGGAGGCCGCGCTCGAGACCGCCAGGACGCGGCTCGGTGACCGTGCGAGCCAGGTGCAATGGATCGTCGCGGACGTGACAAAATGGCAGTCGGCCGAGACCTTCGACCTGTGGCATGATCGGGCAGCCTTCCATTTCTTGACGGATCCGGCGGACCGTTCTGCCTACGTCGCGTGCGTGCAACAGGTGATCAAGCCCGGCGGTCATGTCATCATTGGAACGTTTGCGGCTGACGGCCCGGAAAAATGCAGCGGGCTGCCCGTCAACCGATACGATGAGGCGAGTCTCGCCAGAGAACTGGGTGAAGGGTTTGAACTGATGGAATCTCGCCGACACGACCATTCGACCCCCTGGAATTCTGCACAGCGTTTCCTATTTTGCGTTTTTCGGCGAACCGCTTGAGCAATCATGATTCAGCTTGAATCGACGATCACTTGTCCACGGTGCGGACATCAATCGCTGGAGACGATGCCAATAGATGCATGTCAATTTTTCTACGACTGCAAGGGTTGTGGCGCCCGCCTGAAACCAAAGCCGGGCGATTGTTGCGTGTTTTGCTCTTATGGTTCGGTCCGATGCCCGCCGATTCAAGAGGGCAATCCGTGTTGCGCGTGACGCAATGCCGACACGATCACACGGACGTTCAATACTTTCCAGTTGGCGAGCACGGGAATTCATGCCAGAAAATGTCAATTCGCTTTTCAAGTGAGGAAGGTCTCTTAAATGCGGGCGTAGTTCAATGGCAGAACGGCAGCTTCCCAAGCTAATTTAGCTCGTTTTTACCAAGTTTCAAAAACCCCAATCAATGCAGCGGAAACCCCCATTTTTAAGGGGTTTTCGTGCTATTAAAGCTTCGCTTCCCGCCTCCAGAAACCAATGAAAAGGGGTAGCGCGAAACCGGAAAGTGTCCACCAAATGGCCACCAAAAATAGCAGTCCGAAACCCCGTAAATTATCGGATCAGCACATCGAGGCCCTGCGCGAGTTCAACACGCTCGGCACCTATCCTGATAGCGTCGTCCCGGGGTTACGCCTTCGCGTTGGCGTGCATCGCTCTACATGGCTTTTCTTTCAACGCCATCGCATCAAGGGCAAACGGTCGACGACTTTCCGTGCGTTGGGAACGTGGCCGGTGATGGATGTTGCGAAGGCGCGCAAAGAAGCGTTGATCGTCGCCGGGAAGGTCGCAGGAGGCATCATTGAGCCGAGCAAGCGCGATGCTATCAAATTCGAAACGGCCTTCACCGCGTATCTGGACTACCTGAAAGCCAAGGCCGAAAAGAATAACAAGCCGCCGCGCTGGCACCACAATGTCAAGAAGCTCGGCGACAAGATCATTCTCCCGAATTTTGGCAAATGGACCTTGATCGAACTCGCCAACAGCCCTCACGCCATCGCTGATTTCCATATAGACGTGACCAAGAAAAATGGGCCTGTCTCGGCGAACCATTGCGCTCGGGTGATCCGCGCGACCTATAAACGCGCGGCGCGGCGCGACATCACTTTGCCCGCAAGGCTGCCGACCTCGGCGGTCGAGTTCAACGATGAGATGCCATCACAGAAGGCGCTTGACTTCAAAAAATTTCCAGCTTGGCTCAAGGCATGGCGTAAGATCGATAGTGCGACCCGTCAAGCCTATCACCTAACCGCGCTGCTGCTCGGACCACGGCCAGGCGAGCTCGCCCGGCTCCGTTGGGCAGATGTGAAGCACAACGAACGGAACTTGGTTATCGGCAAGGCCAAGGCAGGGAAGGACATTGTTATTCCGATCAGCGAAGAGATTGCCGCCGTACTTCAGATGGCCCGTGATGACGCTGAGCAGCTCGGCTATAAGGTCGAAACGGAAGGGCTCGTCTTCCCCGGCTGTGCACAGATCGGTCACCGGGACGCGCTACCGGCCCGCGGAAACATGCTTCGCCATACTTATCGGACCGTTGCCGCCGATCTCGGCGTTGACGACCTCCTAATCCACTTCCTGATGGGTCACGCGCCGAATGGCATCTCGCAAAAGTACATCGCAACGCTGATCCTCGCGAACGGTCCCAAGATGCGCGAAGAGCAGGGCCGGATGAGCAAGCGCATGCTCGAATTGCTCGGACTCAACGCCAAGACGTTCCGGGAAGTGATTGCCGCCGCTCTAGCCGCATCGCTTGAGACGGGAAAGGCGAGGGCGCTGGAGCACGCCAAGACGCTTGCCCGGGCTCAGAGGGTATCGGCGCGGGCACGGCGCGGGAGGCCATTAGAGCCGCGCCAGAAGGCCGCCAGCGCGGCTTAGCCTTTACTCCCGGTTTTACGAGCTCCAATCTCACTCGGTCTGGGGAGGGTTTGATGCCTGAGATTAAGCCGAAGATCGCGGAGTTAGTCCTCGATCTTGATCACCCGCGCTTTCTCACGTGGCAGCATTCGTCCCACGTGCCGTGGGTTCTTCCGGGTGACCGATAAGCCATCCCCTGAACAGTATTTGGCGGAGGTTGTTTCTAAGCTCGGCAGCAAAGATCGCGCATCGGCGGAGCTCAATTACACGTTCAACATGCGCTGCCCATCAATTTGTGACCGACAGCACAATACTGACCCGTATCGTTAGGGAGCTGAGGTCAATGCCGGTCCTTTACGCGGCTTTTTATCCTCCGACGATACCCCACCTCTCGACCGGCCCATCAGCCTTGTTCGCCCCCTCACGCGCAGCCGCCGTGCTGATGGACGCGGACAATGGAAGTGTCGATCATCTGGACGAAGCCGTCATAGGTTTCGGCGAGGGCCTCCATGATCAAGTCCCAGATCCCAGCCATCCGCCAACGAACGAACCGGTTGTAGCAGGTCGTGTAAGGCCCAAAGCTCTCCGGCAGATCGCGCCATGGTGCGCCTGATCGCAATATCCAGAAGATGCCGTTGAGGACACGTCGGTCGTTGACCCTCGGCACGCCGCGCGGCTTGTTCGGAAGGAACGGCCTGATGGCAGTCCACTCAAAGTCCGTGAGTTCGTATCTCATGATTGGAGGCCCGGGTTCGGGAGCTAGAATCACGCCTATCTCGGCGTTCGCAACGCCGAATTGCAGGTCTGAGATGGGCCGGATAGCGGACATGCTGCAGATACGTCAAACCGACGCGAATGACCCGTAGCCGACCTCAAACTCGCGGGACTAAATGCCAATAATCGAAGAATTCTCGGGCGAATTAGGGGCATACCGGCGTCCGCTTTTTTGCTAAACTCGTCCGTGCGTCAGGGAGTTCCACCGC
>JBDTKD010000539.1:0-3594 GCA_039935515.1 Bradyrhizobium sp. | reverse complement strand
GACGCCGACATGCAAAGGGGCCCGATCGGGCCCCTTTGCATGTCGGCGGATCCCCGCCTCACTGGCCTGCTTTTACTCCGCCACGCTGGCCTGGATTCTCTCCGCCGTTGACAACCGATAGAACCGGTCAAGCTGATCGCGCCGATGCTGGAACGGTTTATGGCGACAGACCGGGTCTTTGCAAAGGCGCGGCGGATTGCGTCATCGAATTCCCGGTGATTTTGCGCCTTCAGATTTCCGTTGCGCAAGCGCGAGAAGATTCAACAACGCCTGGCTGCGATTGTGCGGCGACCAGAGGGCGCTGAAGGTGATTGGCTCGGGCTCGTCGAGAATGGGCCGGAATACGACGCCAGGAAAACACACTTGCGCCGCAGCATCACTGGTCAACGTGATGCCATAACCTTGTGCGACCATTGCTATTAGCGTGTCGTGAGCGACGTCAAAGCGCCGGATCTGAGGCTGGCTCCAGTTCCCGGCGAGGCGCAGCACGATATGGTCATGCACCTGTGGTCCGGCGCCGCCGGAACGAGTAAGGAAGTTTTCGCTAGCAAGCTTGGACCACATCACACTCTCCGTTCCGGCCAGAGGATGTCCCGTCGGAAGTGCGACGAGGAGAACCTCTGTCCACAGCAGTTTCGAATAGCAATAGCCAGCCGGCGGCACACCGACGACAAAGGCGACGTCAAGCTGCGCATCGCGCACCTCTCGAATGGTGTCTCGCGCTCGCCCCTCTATGATTTGCAAATCCACTGCCGGATGCCGTTCACGAAATTGACCCAGTAGCTCAGCAAGAAAGCCCGCCGCAATTGACGAGTACAGACCGACACGGAGCCGTCCTCGCTCACCGCGCGCGATCGCGCCCGCCGTCCTCACCGCATGATCCAGGTGCTCGATCCCGGTGGCGACGTGTTGAAGGAAATGCTGGCCGGCATCTGTCAACCGGACGCCACAGTGACGTCGCTCGAACAGGAGAACGCCAAGGTCCTGTTCGAGATGTTTGATCCGCATGCTGACAGAGGATTGACTTACTCCCAAGGCGGCGGCCGCATGACGAAAGTTCAAATGCTCGGCCACAGCCAGTGCCTGAATTAGCGACGCCAGTGGAATGCGCGATCCCAAGGGCGAATACACCACCCCATTAGGGGTCGCTTTCTGTGTATCTCGGGTGAGAGAGATTATCCGCCGCATATTATGTGCTCGCGGGACGGATATTCCGATGAACCAATCCGTCGAGTTGTCGGTGCACCGGAGCGCTCGTCACAGTCTCTGACGCTGCTAGATCGAAGGGGGCGCATGCTCCTCGTCGAGGACGACGAAATCAAAACCGAGGTCACCAAGTATTTCAGTCGAATGAACAGTCGACGCCTTGATGAAGTATCCAACAAGCAGGTTCCCGTGTGTATCGGCATCTAAGTATGCCCCCTCCGAAACCAAGAACTTAAACAACTTATCGTACCGATCGGCGTTGGGACCCCAGGCCGATTCACACTTCGCCATCAAAAGGCACTCGAGTTCTTGTCCCGGGTCGTATTGACTGAGAAGGACTGTCTCTGCCCGCAGGTCGGTCCAATAAATAGTGTCCCTGCCCGCCAACGGATGACCTTCCGGCAGCGCGATCAAGATGCGTTCGCTCCACAAAGGCAAAACCCTGCTGTCGAACAGGGGAGAACCCCCCGTGGCGATTACAATATCTAATGCGCCGTTTCGTAACGCGGTGACAAGACGTGTCCGGGATCTTTCAGCCATGCCAACTTCGACCTGCGGAAACCGGAGTCTGAAATCGACGAGCGTCGCACGCAGATTCCCAGCCGAAAGTGATGTATAGAATCCAACGGCCAGTCGCCCAGCCTCGCCTCGGCCAGTATTACGCGCTGTCGTGAAAAGCGCGTCCATTTGTTCGAGGATTGACCGCGCTAACCGCAGGAAATCGCGTCCAGCCGGCGTTGCGCGCACACCGCCGGTCGATCGCTCGAATACGGTCACACCAATCGATTCTTCGAGTTGACGAATGCGGCGGCTCAGCGTCGATTGTTCAAGACGAAGTGCTTCAGCAGCTTGGCGAAAGCTTCCATATTCCGCTGCCGCAACCACATATCGAGGGTGCTGGAGGGCGATGGTCGACCCTCGGCTTCGGAGGGAGAAATCTTTGTATTCACTCGTATCGACCATACTTCACCACTTGCTCCGACAGCTCAAGATTGTGTGCGACATTTGCAGACAAGGCACCTCATCTGTAGGTTGTGTTCTTTCTTAGGCATGATCACGCAGTCGCGCGATGCTAGTGTCACATGGCGTCATCAAAATTTCTGAGCCGCTCGGACCAGATCTTGGAAATGACCGTTTTGTGGCAAGGAGGAGGAAATTCTGGTCAGCCTCCTTCCGACGATTGCAAAATCGCGCGGCCATGGGAGGGCGTAGGCGGGCCGATCTCACTTAATCGGTCAAATGGAAATGCCGACGCTTCTCGCGTCGAAGGCGCGCATCGCGTGATCGGCGATTTTCTTATCGGCCGGATTAGCAATCCGGTCTCGGAGACGGGAGAACACTACCGGGACGCGGTAGGGTCACAGGTTCGATCCCTGCGACGTCCACCACGCACTCCGGGAATCTGCCAATTCGTAGAAACCTGCGAGAAAGGCCCGCGTTTGGCGGCCCTTTCTTTAAATCGATTTCGGCGATTTCGGTCTTTGCTGAACGACTGGGCCATTTTCCGGGCCCGGTCTCTGGCTTAGAAAACCCCGGACCTGCGGCCGGTTATCGTGCGATAAATCTGCCCTTTCGGCCTCGAACCCTGCGACGGAACGAGGTCGTTCAATGCCAGTAAATGGCTTGACGCCCGTCTCGGTCGAAGCCGTCGGTTAGGTCGGCTGAGCGGCCAACCCTAACCGCTCAAGCTGGCGCGACCATTCAGCAGGCGCATCGCGCAAGTTGGCGATCCCGACGCCGCGAGGCAGGCTCCCTTCGATGGCCGCCTTGACGAGGGCGGGAGCGAGAAAGGCCATCGAGATCGTCCTGCTCACGTGACGGACACTGCAGTTTTCGCGCTTTGCAATATCCGCGATATCGTTTGTGGTGCAAGCGATGATCTCGTCCAGCCACTCACGGCCTCGGGCGATGGACCTGATCAGATCGGCGCGACGCTCGGCCCGAATGGGTCGCATCTGATGTACCGACGCCGTGGCGGGCAACAAAATTGCTCGAGACGCCTTCGATGGTGGTTTGCGCCACGGGATCAGAAGCAAGGTTTCGCTGCGGTCTTTGTTCAACGACCCTGCATCGTGCTCGGTGTCGTGATCCACTTCCGTGGATTCCTTCGTGTCGGACGACTTGATAAGGATGGCCAACTGGTTGTTGCGGACGTCGATACGAGCGATATGCGCCAGGATCATGCCGCGATCGATTTGGACATGTGGCTGCCTGGGTTGGCTGGGGTCGTCAAAATGGGAGGTGAGCGCCTTGATGATGGCGCCTTCAATGTCCGAGGCTGGCACGCGGGAAACGGAGCCAAGCGGCGACTTGGACAGTCCGCGAAGATGAGGTTCAGATATGTAGTAGCGATACCTCACGCGATTTTTGGTGGCATGTGTTGCAACC
>JBDTKD010000538.1:0-5093 GCA_039935515.1 Bradyrhizobium sp. | reverse complement strand
CAAGTGGAGCCAATCGTCGCATCCGACGGAAACAATTTGGGCGCCGGGACTTGGTTTGGCAGTGACTAACTTGAACTGCAAATCAACCGGAACCCGTCATGAACAGCCAAACCGCCAAGGAGAGCGTTGAGATCGATCGCAAGACCAGCCGATCGATCTGCGACGGCGTGGGCGAACGGCTGCAACAGGAACTGCGGCCGGAGACCTCGCGCCCCTCGGTCCGTCTCCAGTACCTGCTCGATGAATTGCGCCGACGCGAGCAGGATCGCCTGCCGAACTAAAGCCTGTTCGGTTCTGATTGAATCAGAACCGGGCTTTAGTTTGTTGTTTCGACGCGTTTCTTCACGCGAACCGGTATCACTTCGCTCGAAAACGCTATAGGGGGGGCGGATTTTCGCTCGCGATGGAGCAGTCTTTCGGCCACAAACCGGTTGCGTTTGGCGGCGGCACCGGTGACAAGGCCGCATGCTCTCAATCAACGACATATCGGTCCGGATCGCCGGACGGCTTCTGATCGATCACGGCTCGGCCCAGATCGTACCGGGCGCACGGGTCGGCCTTGTCGGCCGCAACGGCGTCGGCAAGTCGACGCTGTTTCGGGCGATCCGGGGCGAATTGCCGACCGAAACCGGCACCATCGCCCTGCCCCCGCGCTGGCGCATCGGCAGTCTCGCCCAGGAGGCCCCCGACGGCCCGGAAAGCCTCATCGAGATGGTGCTGAAGGCCGACCTCGAGCGCGAATCGCTGCTGCGCGAAGCGGACACGGCGCACGATCCATCCCGCATTGCCGACATCCAAACCCGGTTGGTGGATATCGAGGCCCATTCCGCCCCTGCCCGCGCCGCCGCGATCCTCAGCGGCCTCGGCTTTTCCACTGCCGACCAGGCGCGGTCGTGTTCGGAATTTTCCGGCGGCTGGCGGATGCGCGTCGCGCTCGCGGCCACGCTGTTTGCCGCCCCCGATCTCCTGCTGCTCGACGAGCCGACCAACTATCTCGATCTCGAAGGCACCCTCTGGCTCGAAGACCATCTCGCGAACTATCCGCGTACCGTGATCGTCATCAGCCACGACCGCGACCTGCTCGACACCTCGATCGACCAGATCCTGCATCTCGATCGCGGCAAGCTTGCGCTCTACAAGGGGTCCTACTCGTCCTTCGAGGAGCAGCGCGCCACCCGCGAAATGCTCGATGCCAAGCACGCCAAACGCCAGGCCGACGAGCGCAAGCGCCTGCAGGCCTTCGTCGACCGCTTCAAGGCCAAGGCCTCGAAGGCCCGTCAGGCCCAGTCCCGCGTCAAGATGCTGGAACGGATGAAGCCAGTTACCGCGCTGGTGACGCAGGACGTGCACGAAATTTCGTTTCCGGTGCCGGAGAAGATGCTGTCGCCGCCGATTATCGCCGTCGACGACGTATCGGTCGGCTATGATCCGAAACAGCCCGTGCTTAATCGCGTGACGCTGCGGATCGACACCGACGACCGTATCGCCCTGCTCGGCTCGAACGGCAACGGCAAGTCGACGCTGGTCAAGCTGCTCGCCAACAGGCTGCCGCCATTTTCCGGTCGCGTGACGCGCGCGGAGAAACTGTCGGTCGGATATTTCGCGCAGCACCAGATCGACGAACTCAATCTCGACGGCTCGCCCTATGATCATGTCCGCAAGCTGATGCCTGACGCCCCCGAAACCAAGGTGCGCGGCCGTACCGGCGCGATCGGTTTCTCGGGCAAGGCCGGCGACACCCTCGTCAGGAGCCTGTCGGGCGGCGAGAAAGCGCGGCTCCTGCTCGGGCTCGCGACATTCTTCGGTCCGAACATGATCATTCTCGACGAGCCAACCAACCATCTGGACATCGACAGCCGGGCCGCGCTGGCCGAGGCAATCAACGAATTTCCCGGCGCGGTGATCATGGTCTCCCACGACCGCTATCTGATCGAGGCCTGCGCCGATCAGTTGTGGGTGGTGGCCAATCGCGCGGTCACGACCTATGACGGCGACCTTGACGACTATCGCCGCATGGTGCTGTCGACGCGCGGCACCACGCGTGACCGGGGCGGCGCGGAGCGCGGCAACGGGGCCGACAAGCCGCGGCGCAACCGGGCCGGGAAGCGCGTGCCGCTGAAGCAGAAGATTTCGAATGCCGAGGCCGAAATCGAGCGCATCAACGGCATCATCGCCAAGATCGATACCGCGCTGGCACTGCCCGACTTGTTCACGCGTGACCCGAAACAGGCGGCACAGCTCACCAAGGCGCGCGCCAGCGCGGCAAGCGCATTGCTTCGCGCCGAGGAAGAGTGGCTGGCAGCGAGTTCGCAGTATGATGAAGCGGCCGGCTGAGCCGATTGACGACGTTGCGGCCGGCAGCCGCGTAGCCATCAGGTCGCTGCGGGCTTCTTCCTTGGCTTGGACTTCACCGGCTTCGCTGGCTTCGCGACCTCGGGTACACCCTCGATCGACGACAGACGGCCAGCCTTGAAGGTGTAGATTCCGGCGCGCGGCCCGCGCGAATAGTTGACGATCGCGACCCGGTCGCCGCGCGCGTTGTTTGACAGGTTGACGCTGTCCGGCGCGCCGATGCCGCGCACGACATCGCATTCGGTATGACCCAGCGCCACCGTGCCCGTTGTCGCGGGCGGCGGTGCGGAGGCCGCGCCCTCGGTCAGCGCATTGGCGTCGGCAGGCGCGCCCGCGGGCGCCATTCCCGGGCAAAGCCCATCGGCACTGACCAAATCCTCGGCGGTAACCGGCTTGTTCGGCGTCAAAGGCGGCGTTTCGATCGAAACATTGGTGATCGACAACCGGCCGGCGCGCGAGAACCAGTCGGCATCCTTCGACAGAAGATCCGACGTACTTCCGCAACCCGTGACAAGCGGCGCCAAAAGCAGCAGCGCCAGCAGCGATGTCAGATGAGAAATGTGGTCCCGCACGATACTCTAGGTTCCCGTCCCGGCCGCGCAAACGAACGACCCACCACCACTTTGCGGCGTGACCGTGACGATGTCAGGACCCGCCGGTCGAAAATGCAGACTATCATTAACGGCGGCGAATCGCTATTGCCGCCGCTGCCACCGGCCGCGCTCGTCGGCCTGCCAGTAGGTGACCTCGAACCCCCGCGTCTTGCAATCGGTCCAGGCGTCGCGCGCTGCCGCAAGCGCGTCGGCGTCATCGCCGTTAAAGACCAGCACCAACCGTTCGTAGGCATCCGAATCCGCCGGCAGGGCGGCGTTGTCGACCAGGAACCTGACATTGGCCCGGTTCGGATTGCTTTCGGCGACCGCCAGCACGATCGGCTGATCCTGCGCATCGCCGGCACGCCACGTGGCGTGCGGCAAAAACGAATCTTCGCGGTAGGTCCACAAATGCGCATCGAGCGCGTCGGCGCGCTCTTCCGACGTGGACTGCACGACCACGCGCCAGCCGCGCTCCAGCGACTTTTCAAGCAATGGCGGCAGAACATTCTCCAGCGTCATGTCCTGCAGATGATAGAACAGCACTTCGGTCATCGTCTGGCTTCGTAATACTCCGCGACCAACCGGTCCAGCAGGCGAACGCCGAAGCCGGACCCCCAGCTCTGATTGATCTCCGTCTTCGGCGCCCCCATCGCCGTCCCGGCGATATCGAGATGCGCCCATGGCGTGTTGTCGACGAAACGCTGCAGGAACTGCGCCGCCGTGATCGAACCGCCATGGCGGTTGCCGGTGTTCTTCATGTCGGCGAACTGCGAATCGATCTGCTTGTCATATTCCGGGCCGAGCGGCATGCGCCAGACCCGCTCGCCGGTCGCGGCGCCGACCGTCATCAGCCGTTCGGCCAGTTCGTCATTGTTGGAAAACAATCCGGCATATTCGGTGCCAAGCGCAACCATGATGGCGCCGGTCAGCGTGGCCAGATCGACCATGAATTTCGGCTTGAACTTCCGCGTCACGTACCACAGCACGTCGGCGAGCACGAGCCGGCCTTCCGCGTCGGTATTGATGATCTCGATGGTCTGCCCCGACATCGAGGTGACGATGTCGCCGGGGCGCTGCGCGTTGCCATCGGGCATGTTCTCGACCAGGCCGATGGCGCCGACCACATTGACCTTCGCCTTGCGCGCGGCCAGCGCGTGCAACAGTCCGACCACGCAGGCAGCGCCGCCCATGTCGCCCTTCATGTCCTCCATGCTGCCGGCGGATTTGATCGAGATGCCGCCGGTGTCGAAGCAAACGCCCTTGCCGACAAAGGCCACCGGCTGATCGCCGCGCTTGCCGCCGTTCCAGCGCATGATCACGAGGCGGCCGGGTTGGATCGAGCCCTGAGCAACGCCCAGCAGCGCGCCCATGCCGAGCTTTTTCATGGCCTTGACGTCGAGAACCTCGACATTGACGCCAAGCCCGCGCAATCGACCGGCGCGGCGGGCAAATTCCACGGGGTAGAGCACGTTCGGTGGCTCGTTCACCAGTTCGCGCGCCATCAGGACGCCGTCGACGATATGGGCATCGGGTGCGAACGCCTTGCGCGCAGCGCCGACATCGCCGACCGCCACCGACACGTCGACCCGCAAGGCGGCTTCCTCACCGTCCTTTTGCTTCGTCTTGTAGCGGTCGAATTTGTAGGCGCGCAGCCGCACCCCCGCGGCAATTGCAGCGGCCTGCCCGGGCTCCATCGCTCCGGTCGGCAACTCGGCAATAATGGTCGCCGCTGCGCTGCCGGCATTGAGCTTGCCGGCGACCGCGCCGCCGAATTTGAGGAAGTCCTTTTCCTTGAGTTCGGAATGCTTGCCGGTTCCGACCACAATCAAGCGCTGAACCTTGATTCCATCCGGCGCCAGAATATCAAGCGCAGCCCCGCTTTTGCCCTTGAACTGGTTGGCTGACGCCGCGCGTCCTACCATCGTCGCCGCCGTGCCCAGCGCCTTGCGGGTCGCGACGCCGAATTTCAGCGCGTCGTCGCAAAATACCACCAGCACGCCGCGCGGAACGACGGAAAACGGAACGAAGCCGACCTTGACGGCGTCGGACATAGGCAAATCCTCCAGAATAAGGCTGTAACCGGGTAAGAAGAAACCCGCGGGGCGCGATGCGTGGAATGCTCACTTTGGCTGTGATGCAGATAGA
>JBDTKD010000537.1:0-3738 GCA_039935515.1 Bradyrhizobium sp. | reverse complement strand
TGACCTTTCGCGGGATCGATGACACGAAGGTGCGCGGCGATCTCATCGCCTTTCTCAAGATCGCGATGGCGCCGAATGGCGCGAGCAACGTGGTGGCGCAAGGATTGGCCACGGCGGAGTTGGTACGCGGGCAGGCGCCGGATCCATTGGGTACTGCCGGTCCCGAGGGTCAGGTGACAGGCATACGGTTTTGTCGCGACACATTCTTCCTGACCATGGCGGATGGAAAGCAACGCCCGTTCTGGGCGATGAACCTTCGCCTGAAAATAGACACCAGTGCGAACGGCCCGCGTGCCGGCAAGCCGGTACTGGTAGGTGCCGGCATGCAGGGCGACAGGGCGTCGATCGTGTTTTCCGATCTGGAGGAAATCGAACGCCTGGTTGAGAAAAAATGCTGAAAGTTCAGCGTGGGCCTCTCTGCGAGCGATCAATCCAGTTCACAAGTTTACGAACCCAACAATGTCACGACCTGACCGCCAACAAAAGGATGAATGGAATGTCTGATTTTCGCTTCTCCTGGATTCAGCCCACCAAGCTTCGTCGCCGCTCGTTTCTTGCCGCGTTTGCGGGTCTTGGAGCGGTCTTAGCCGTTACCCGTCGCAGCAACGCCGGCGAAATGTCTCACGTTGACAGGGGAGCGACGGACCCATCCGGAGCGGGTCCGGAGAAAAAGGTCCGAATGACCATCGACCTGAAATCGCTCGGGCCGGAACATCAGGTTGCATCGATCGCAAGCTCCGCGAGCGGCTATCGCGTTACCACGGCCTCCGGGACAGCGATCTCATTCACCGAGTTCGACCTTCGCTTCAAGACCGATACAAGCGCTCATGGACCGACCGAAGGCCATCCTGTTTTGCTGCCTGCGAGCATGCGAACGGATCGGGCTTTTGTCGTGTTCGCGAGCCTTCGTGAGATCAACGCTTTTGTCGATGGACCGGCCTGAAGCGTAAAGACCATCGCGCACAGATCGAGAAGGTTAGTTGCGACGAAAATGGAGAACAAGAATGCTGAGGATGTTGATGGTGTCGCTCTTGCTGGGATTGGCTGCCGCGCCGGCGGCGGCGCAGGAAAAGACGAAAGTTACGCTCTACAGAAACCCGAACTGTAATTGCTGCCTCGACTATGCCAATTATTTGCGCGCTGCCGGATTCGAAGTCGACGTCGACTCGAAGCAAGACCTGGCTGTCGTCAGGAAACAATTGCACGTCCCGGAACAGTTTGCAGGCTGCCACGTGTCGGTGATCGGCAAATATGCCGTTGAAGGTCATGTGGCCGCGGATGTCATCAAGAAGCTGCTCGCCGAACATCCAGACATCGTGGGCATTTCTATTCCAGGCATGCCTCCTGGTACACCGGGAATGACCGGTTACAAGACAAAGCCGCTCCCGGTCTATGAAATTGGAAACGATGCGGCACCCAAAAAGGTGTTTGCGACGGAGTAGAGGAGAGAGGGCCATGACAGTGCCAGCGGCAGAATTCGATTTTGCTGAGGCATTGGCCATGATCGTGGTCAAGGCTGCCTGTCTGCTCGCGATAGCGAGTGTCGCGGGCGTATTGGTGCTGCTGATCCGATATCTCCTATGGTACCGGCGGCCAGCTTCCATCAGCGGGACCATGAGTGCCGGACCGATCCTGGCAACAGCTCGTCATGCGCCAACGGTCTTAGAGCGGGGCGGCCGGCGAATTGCCATTTTCATTCCCCTGATAGTTTTTTTTGGTGTTGCTGTGGCGCTCGCCTTCGGAATTACGCGCGATCCGAGTGCGATCCCGTCGGCGCTGATCGGGAAACCGGTGCCAGATTTCGCTCTTCCGCCGGTGAAAGGGCGCGCGCTTGGCTTGGCGAGCGCCAACCTCAAGGGCGAAGTGTCGCTGGTCAACGTCTTCGCCTCGTGGTGCACGGCGTGCCGGGAAGAGCACCCGATGTTCATGCAGTTGCGGGCGGCGGGCGTCGTTCCCATTCATGGTCTCGACTACAAGGATCAATCCGACGATGCTGCGCGATGGCTCAACACGATGGGCGATCCCTACGCGCGAACCGGCGCCGATATCAATGGCCGCGTGGCCATCGATTGGGGAGTCTACGGCGTGCCCGAAACCTTCGTCATTACGAAGGATGGCCATATTGCCCACAAGCATATCGGCGCGATGACGCCGGAGGTTCTCCGAGACACCATCATGCCGCTTATCCGAAAGTTACGAGAGCAATGATACCGGCAAAACGATCACTTGTACGAAACGTGGGTCTCAGCTTCGCAGCAATCGGACTCATCGCTGCGACATGCTCAATTGCCGTGGCGCAGGAGCCGGGCAGGAATTTTATCATCCATGAGACGCCAAAGCCGGTTTCAGCGATCCAGTTCGAGGACACGGTTGGTCACTCCCGGAGTTTAGCCGATTTCGGCGGCAAGGTCGTACTTCTCAACATTTGGGCGACATGGTGCGTGCCATGCCGCAAGGAAATGCCGACACTCGACCGGCTACAGGGCAGCTTGGGCGGATCCGACTTCGAGGTGGTGGCGCTATCGATCGATCGCCATGTGGATGCAGTGCGTAAGTTCTTCGCCGAGGTCGGAATTCAGAAGCTTGCGATGTACCTCGACGGTTCGGCGAAGGCGACGCGCGAACTGGGGGCGGTGGGCCTTCCGACAACGCTGCTGCTTGACCGGGAGGGTCGCGAGATCGGCAGGCTTATCGGACCGGCCGAGTGGGACTCGCCCGACATCGTTGCATTCATCGGCTGCGTGATTGCGAAAGATGATCCGGCACAGTCCTCGAAAGAGTCGAAGGTATCTGCGACTTCTCGGTGCGCAGAGCGCGCTCCCGAGATTCCGGCAACCGACGTGAGCAGAAACAAGCAACCGTGAATGGAGTACCTATCATGACCGTCTCACAATCCGCGACAAGACCCGAGCGATCGCTCGCGCGAGATGTCTTTTACGCGGCGAGATACTATCTCGGCAATCGGTGGGTGCTTTCGGCAATTGCCGGCCTAGCCGTCATCGCCGGACTAGCGTTCGGGGGTTGGGGCTGGCTGGTCGCGGCCGGTCTTGCTCCGATCATTCTGAGCACGCTGCCATGCCTCCTGATGTGCGTGTTTGGTGTGTGCATGGCATGCCGGTCCGGCAAAACGCAATCAACGGCAGTACGTGAAGCGGCAGATGCGAAGACATCCTCTACAATGCTCGGTATCGCAAGGGTCGACCAATCGACCGCCGATAGCTCGAGCTGTCGCCATAGCGGCGTCGACGAATCTCACTTGCCGCAAACCAAACAGGTTCACGAGTCGACGAAATCAAACAGGTCCACGTAGTTGACAAAAGGAGTGATTCCCATGCGTAAGCTCACGACATTACTGTTGTCCGCCTCCATTGTTCTCGCTGGCGTTCTGGCCACGTCGCAACTCCATGCCGAGGGTGACGACAGCGGCATGATGAAAAACGGACAATGCGGGATGATGCACGGCGACCGAGGCAGCATGATGGGCGGAGGCGGGATGATGCAAGGCGGGCAGGGTGGGATGATGGGTCATGGCGGCATGATGCAAGGCGATCGAGGTGGGATGATGGGCCGCGGCGGCATGATGCAAGGTGACCGGGAAGGGATGATGAGCATGATGAAGCAAATGAGCCAAATGATGAAACAGATGAGTCAAATGATGGACCAGTACAGCAACATGATGGGCGACAACCGACCAAAAGACCAGGAAACACCCTCGGAGCCGGAGAAGCCCGCGGAGCC
>JBDTKD010000536.1:0-4776 GCA_039935515.1 Bradyrhizobium sp. | reverse complement strand
ATTGCGGAGGGCAAGCCGATGACGAAATTCAGCACCAGGATCAATGCCCCCAACACCGTTAGCGCCGCGCCGACCGAAGCCACCCGGTCATAAGCCAACCACTCCGGCAGATGCACCGCGTAGCGGCGCGGTACGCTGACGCTTCCGGCGGCGAGGAAAGAAAGCACAAATACCGAGCCGCCGACAACATAGAGCCAGAAGCCGAACGGCAGCAAAGCACCCGTCGTCCTTGGGACAAGGTAGGTCATGAAGCCGAAGAACATCGCCACCATGCCAAGCAGCAGATAGGTATGGAAGTGGCCGGGCACCCATTGCGTGTTGTGCATGAAGCTGTTCACCTCGATGGTTCCATCGGCGATCGCCGGGATGACCCCGATCGCCCAGCCGGCCACTCCGACGAAGACAAGGCCCGCCGCGACGGTCCACTTGATCCCGGAACGATAGACATTGGTGAGCGTGCCGAAGGCAGTCACCAGCAGCACCGGCAGGCCACTCAGCCAGGAGATGAGCTGGCCGGCGATCAGCACCCAGGTCGGCATGGCAAAGTCCATGAACAAGTGATGCGGGAAGACGGTCAGCACCATCACCGTCGAGAGCACCCAGGCAAAATAGAATGCGCGGTTCGTCTTCCACTCGCGATGGGTATAGACGGGCAAGATCTCATAGACCGCGATCACCGCCATGTAGATCGTGGCGTTGATAAAGACGTGCCCAAAGAAATAGGTCATGTTCTTCGCCACCAACGCGTTGAAGGTGAAGCTTGGCACGTACAAATTGACCAGCGAGACGACGAGCACCGCGGCGCCGAGCAGGATGCCGAGGATGTTGACGATCAGCACCATCGTCGAGGCGGTAACGGCAGGCGGCGGCCCTTCATCTTCCGGCGCCAGACCAAAGGCTTGTTTGACACCGAGCGCCGCGCCCAGCCCGCCATAGACGGAAAGAATGCCGCGGGCGATGTCGAGATGCAGCAGCAGAAAGCCGACGCCGATGAACAGCAAGCCCACCAAGTAGGAAGCCGCCGCATTGACCGACCACAGCTCGCCGGAATGTGCGGGCAGTGGAAACAGGAAGGTCCAGGCAGCGGCGAATCCGCCGATGAAACCGGAACCGAGAATGAGCACGGCACCGATGAGGAAGAACACCAAATTGGCGACGAACACCGCCGTCGACACCGGCACGTGGCGACGCACGAAGTACCACATCACCGCCGCACCGCTCAAGCCGGCGATGCCGACCATGCCGGCACCATGCATGGTCATGATGACGTAGAAGAAATCAGGCTGGATATTGATCCATTGCGCTTGCGCCAGGCGCATCGCCAGTCCGAGCAGCATCATCAGCAACAGAACAAGTCCAGACACCACTATGTAGGCGAGAACAGCGGCACGCGCGCTGATCCCGCTCCGGCTTTGCACGACGGCTTGGATGGTCATGGCATCCTCCTGGCTGCGCCGCTCAACGCGCAGCCACTTTGATTTCCGCCGTCATCTCGTGATGCCCGACGCCGCAATATTCGAGGCACAACACCCGATAAACGCCGGGTTCATTGAAGGTGTAGCGCAGCACGTTGGTGTATCCGGGCATCGCCTGCGTCTGAGCGACAATGCGCATGTCGGGATTGTAGAGCGCAAAACCGTGGTTCACGTCCTTGCTGGTAACGTGAAATTCCACTGTCTCTCCGACCCGAAACGCGTCTGGTTTGATGCTCCACGACCACTGCTCGGCGACGGCCTCGACGGGCAACGTCGCTGCGGCGGACGATGGCGCGGAAAAACTCGACACGTAGGGAAGTTTGCCAAGAGTGTCATAATTGGCAGCAATCAGAACGATGACGGCGAGGCCGAACAGCCACGTGCGCAGCCGGTATGCCGACGCGATGACGGGCCCGTAATCAGCGAGCGCGACATTGGCGCCGATCGCGACCCACGCAAACACAGCGGCGAGCGTCCCCATGAGCACGATCGAGACGCCCCAGACGACTTCTTGAATCATAACCCCCTCCCCGGCCGTTTACAGCAGGTAGGCGATTCACGCACCGCCTACGAAATTGGGTGCCACCTCTTTAACAGCGCGGCAGGGTTGGAGAAATCCCTTCTGCCGCTTAATTAACATGCATGTTACATACATGTTATGCTACAAACTCGGCTCGGTCAACCGCTTCATCGGTCCTCGCGCGCAAATTCACATTTATTCGATCGCCGCTTTCGAAACAGAACGTAGTCCTGCCAGGGCGGGAGCCAGTATAGCGTCATCCACGGTTGCAGAGTGAACGACGTAGATAGGGTACGAAAACCTGGACATTCCTGGCACCAGGTAAAGCCGCTTCGCGGACAAATGGGGTCGGACGGCGCGCATCCTGAAGTAACCTGCACCGCCTGCCGAAAGCACGTAACTCAGTCCCAGTGGGCCAAGATTGACGAAAAGATTAGGTGTGACGTTGGGCATGTTCACGCTGTGCTGGAGAACAAAATCGGCTCCCCAGTCCACGTAGACGTATTCCTTGTCGCTCCGCAGACCGCCGTCGGGGTCGGTGGTTACCAGCACGAGTTCTTCTTCCATCAGCAGATCTATTTTCAAACCGGGACGATGCTGAGGAGCGTACATGATGGCCACGTCCACCAGGCCGGAAGCCACCTGATTGGTCAAATCTTGCGGCACATCGACATGGACGCGAAGCGCAATATCTCGAAGCGAACGACGCATCCATAGAACCCAATCGAGCAAGAGCGGCTGCCAGAGACTTACTTCGCTGCCAATGGTCAGCACTGCTCGGTGGCCGGGCGGTACCCCGACTTGATGGCGGGCGCGTTGCCACAACTGCACGAACGTCGGCGCAAAACGCAGAAACTCTTCTCCAGCCCTCGTCAGCGACGCCCCGCCCTTATGTCGCACGAACAATGGTCTGCCGAGCTGCTGCTCAAGGATGCGAACTCTTGCACTGACCGTCGTCTGAGCGACGTTCAACCGGTCGGCAGCCTTGACGAAACTTCCCGTCGAGACGATCTCGAGAAAGGTCCTGGCAAGCTCAGTGTCCATGTTCACACATCCGCAAAACTGCATTTAAGTGTCAATAGAATTCGTTTGTCTAACGCCTCACCGAGGTAGATCGTAAAGCCTGGTTGAGACGATGCCGTCACACGAGGCGGCCGGCGACGGCGGGATGCTGAATTTCGGGCTTAGTTCAAACTGCGGGTCGAACACATCATGACCGAGCAAGACGCGATAAGGAAACTTAAATATCTCCAAAATCATGGCGAGGGCGCCAACGTGCATGCAAACGCAGACACGATTCTTTGCGACTTCCTCGATGCGGTCGGCCATGTAGAGATCGCACGTGAATTTCGGAAGGTCCACGAGATATATCCCACCGCGACCCCGAGATACTCGAAGCCGTCCTGGCGCTAGCCGCGACGTGTCGTTGTGAACGAATTGGGCGAACGAGTCGTGCAGACTAGCTAGAGCGGAAGGCAATTTCGATGATCCAGCAAGAAGCTGCCGTTGGCTGCGAGCCGCCCGCCAGGGTCAGTATCCGCCCCAGCACCAGCTGTCCTGACGATGGCGGTCTTCAGGTTGTTCCTGGAAAGGACGAAAGATCTGACGGGGTGTCGGTGGCACAGCGAGAGCGCGCCGCACAAAGGCTCGCAAGCCTTGGGGAAATGACCGGGGGAATAGTGCATGACTTCAGAAATATACTCGCAGTCATTGAATCGGGGCTCAGGCTCGCGGAAAAGCATTCAGAAGAGCCGGAGAAGGCAAGCGTCTTCATTGCAGGCGTGCATGACGGAATTGACCGCGGGCTGAAGTTGACCTCTCAGCTTCTGACCTTTGCCAGGCAACGAAAATTCGAGGCGCGCGAGGGAGACGCGAATGAGCTGTTGCGGCAGCTTGAACTTTTCCTGAGATACGGCGCCGGGCCTCGGATCCATATCGTGTTTGAGCTTGCACCAGACATCCCGAATTGCCTCCTCGATCCATCACAGTTCAACGCCGCGATCCTCAATCTGGTCGTGAATGCCCGCGATGCGATGCCGAATGGTGGCGAACTTCAGATAAGCACGGCGCGATGGGAAGTCAGGACAAAAACCCAAGACCTGCCCGTGCCGGGCATTTACGTCCGAGTTCGTGTCAAGGACCGCGGTCAGGGAATGCCTCCCGAAACGCTGAAGCGGATCTTCGACCCGTTTTTCACGACCAAGGGAGAGCTGGGCACCGGCCTGGGGTTGCCGCAGGTATGCGCATTCATGCGGCTGATCGGCGGTCATGTCAGCGTTGCCAGCGAACGTGAAAAAGGAACGATCGTCGATCTCCTGTTCCCGACGGTCGAGCCCGCCGACGCGTAATGGCTTGAGCTCCTGCACATCCATATCACCGAGGTGCCCTCGATTGCTGCTCAAATTCGTGTACGGAGGCGATGCGTAGTTCATGCCAGCCGCACCGCGACGCGATTTCGGACGTCAATCGGACTATGGTACGGTGAAGCCACTTCACGGATCGGCCACTGGAGGGACAATCACATGAACAAAAATGAGAAGTCAGCCGCCACTGCTGAAGAACTCGTCACCCTTACCGAAGACACAAGCGTGCAGCGAATTGTCGTCCACGGCGATTTGATCAACGTGCCTTCCGTTCGCCTCGCTCCCGGACAGTTCCTACGGGGCGAACACGAACACTCTTCCGTCACCTTCAACGCCGGGACCGACGGACTTCGGCTTTCGTCGGATAACCGGATTCACAATATTCGTCTTTACGCCTCGGCGGACAAGCGAGCGATAT
>JBDTKD010000535.1:0-6746 GCA_039935515.1 Bradyrhizobium sp. | reverse complement strand
TGGCAGCGTCGAGGATCGTTATGACGTTGAAGACCTGATCGCCTTCATAGGTCTGACCAACGACATCGCCCTGATAGGCGGCCCGGATCAACTCGAGCACCTCGACCGCGTCGAAACCCCAACGCTCCAAATCGGGTTTGCGGAGACGGATCGTGAGTTGCGGCAGGCCGGGCGGCGACTGGACCTGAACGTCGGTCGCGCCTGGGGTTTGCTCCAGCGTCCGGGCAATTTCCTGACCCTTGCGATCGAGCAGGTCGAGGTCGTTGCCGAAAACGTTGACCGCAAATGCGGCCGTGTAGCCCGAGAAGGTCTCCTCGATACGCTCAGTGAGAAAAGTCATGACAGCGGCGTTCACGCCGACGAAACCTGCGAACGTTCGGCGAATATCCGCTTGCGCCTTTTCAGCGTCGTCTCCCGATAGGCCCGGATTCAAATCTACTTCGAACTCGCTGTAGTGAGGACCCCAGCTATCCTCGGATTCCTCCGCTCGTCCCACGCGTTGCGCAACCGAGCGCACCTCGTGCAACTGTCGCAATCCGTCGGCGATACGGGCGCCGATACGCAGCGACTCGTCGATGGACGTGCCGGGCACCGCGGACATGTGAACGACGAAATGCCCCTCCTTCAGCTCAGGAATGAAGCCGCCGCCGAAAAACGGCAGCGCGGCACAGCCGGCAATCGTCAGCATCGCCGCTGCGGCAATCAGCGTCCGAGGCCGTTGCGCGAGCCGCCGCAAGAGCCTTTGATAACCGGCGCGCGTCCATCGGATCACCGGCGGATCCCGCGTCGGCACCCTATCCGCAAGAAGCGCCATGGAAAGCGCCGGTGTCACGGTCAGCGCGACCGCCAGCGAGGCAAGCACCGCCAGGCTATAGGCCAAACCTAACGGTGCAAACAAGCGTCCGGCGGTTCCGGACAACGTCATCACCGGCAGGACGACCAGAATGACCGCGAACGTTGCATATACGACCGCGCCGCGGACCTCGAGCGTCGCATCAAGCACGACCCGCGCCAAAGGCTGCTGCTGCGCCGATCTCCTGTTCTCGCGCAAGCGGCGCACAATGTTCTCGACGTCAATCACCGCATCATCGACGACCACGCCGATCGCGATGGCGAGGCCACCCAGGGTCATGGTGTCGAGCGAGGCGCCGAGCCGCTCCAGCACCAGGGTCGCGGCGAGGAGCGAGAGCGGGATAGCGGTGCAGGAGATAGCGGCCGTGCGCAGGTCGAACAGGAACAGGAACAGGACCACGATCACAAGCACGCCACCCAGGATCAGCGAGTCCCGGACATTGCTCGTTGCGGTATTGATGAAATTTGCGGGACGGAAAAGTTCGCTGTGGATCGTGATGCCGTCCGCCTGAAGCGCAGGACGCAGCTCTTCCAGCGCCACCTCGACCTTCTGCGTCACCTTGAGCGTGTCGGCGGCATACTGTTCCGCCACGTTGAGGATCACGCCGGGGCGGCCCTCGATGCCCGCGCCGCCAATGGGCGGTTCTGGTGCGTCGACGACGTCGGCCACATTTCCCAAGGTGATGCTGGCGGCTCCCCGGCTCAACAGTACGGTCCGGGCAATGTCGTCGGGCTTGAGAGATTGTCCCTCGCTTTGAAAGACGATCCGCTGATTTTGGGTGTCGATGAAGCCGGCCCCCCGGACACCCGTTGACCGGCGCGCCGCGGTCAGCACGTCATTGAGCGTCAGTTGATATCGAATGAGTTCGTCGGGGTGGACCTGGACCTGGATCGAGCGCTTGTCGCCCCCGAAAATGGTCACGCTGGCGACACCGGGAACAGCGAGCAGGCGCAAGCGGACCGTCCAGTCGGCGACCGTGCGTAGATCCATCAGCGAGCGTGTCTGCGACGTGAGACCGACCACCAGCATTCGGCTGGTCGACGAGGTAAGTGGCGTCATGATGGGCGGCTGCACCCCCTGCGGGAGCTGTTGGGCGGCGGCGGCTAGCCGTTCGACGACGACCTGCCGGTCGCGATAAATATCGCTCGACGGGTCGAAGAATACGGTCACGACGGACAGGCCCTGGATTGACGTGGAACGGAGCGTCTGCACGCCAGGCACGCCGCTGACGGCATTCTCAATCGGACGGGTGACGAGAATCTCGACCTGCTCGGGCGTCAGTCCAACGGCCTCGGTCTGGATGCTGACCTGGGGCGGCGCAAACTCGGGAAACACGTCATATTTGGCGCGGCCAAGCGCATAGACGCCATAGGCAACCAGAACGCAGGCGAGCGCGACGACGATACCGCGGAAGCGGATTGCGAAGGCGACGATCGCCGCCTGCGGGCCGGTGGGGAAAACGGCGCTCACGCTCAATCCTCGACCTGAATCTGCGAACGGAATTCCTCGGACAGAAGCAATTGCGCGCCGCGCAGCACGATTTCCGCGTCCTTCGGCAAATCCTTCACGATGTAGCCGCCGCCTCGCGCCGGCAGGTCGGTCGCGATCTCAGCGCGGACGAAGCTGTCTCGACCCCTGCGCCGATACACCCAGGCTCGACCCTGCCACCAAACAATCGCCGAAGCTGGCACGGTGGCAGCTTCAATGGATTTACCGGATGGCAAGGAGGCCAGCACGTTCATGCCGGGCAGAACACCGCTTTCCGCGGGTACCGTATAGAAGAAGCTCATGCCTTGAATCTTGGGGTCGATCCGCGTTGCCGGCGAGACGAACGTGATCGCTGCTTGTGAGGGCTTGTCGATGGCGATGGAAGCCGTGGAAGGCGGAGTTGGGAGGATTACAGCGGGTGGCAGTGTGATTTGCAGCAGGAAGTCCTGCCGTTCGATCAACCGGGTGATCATGGGTGACCCATCGATGAGCGACTTGCCGAGAACCGAACCCCATTCCTGGTACGCAGTGGCGGTGAGCGTGCGCACCTGCGCCTCGGCCGCAGCCAGGCTGGCCTGGTCCGTGCCGAAACCCGCCACCGCAGCTTGCAACTGGGCTTCGGAGACAACCTGATGCTCGGTGAACAGTTTCTGCGCACGCTCGAATGCCGGCCTCGACATCGCAAGTTTCGCCTGCGCAATCTGGACCTGCGCCTTCGCATTGGCGTAGTTGTTGCTAAGCTCCGTCAGTCGCGCAACATCGAGAACCATCCCGTAGCCGCGAACCTGCTCCGGATGAGGCGTTGAGGGCAGCGCCGCTGTCTCTATGCCGCTCCGCTGTTGTGTCTCGGTGTCGAGCTTGATCAACGGCTCGCCGTTCTCGCTGGAGACCCGAATCGGTACCTTGATCGGCCGGTCGCGCTCGGCCTCGATCGCCGCCTCATTGCGGCCTGCAAGGACCCCCCAAACCATGAGAGCACCGAGTGCGGTCACGGCCGTCGCAACCAGCAACTTCACCGACCATGACCGCGCCAGTCCGTGCCGCTTTTTCATTTGCTGATTCCAGGGCACCCGTCCCTCTCGTGCAAGCTCGTCCCGGGCTCCCGGCCGAGTGTCCGGCCTGCTTGAGCCTCGAAATGGTTATAGCCGAAAAATCTGTTGGGTCGGGCTCGCGCCGTCGCCGCGACATGGATCGACCTAGACCTTAACGCATTTTAACGATATCGATCGAGGTGATGAGGGACGCCTTGACCACTCTTTTCCGGGCCAGCCGGGCTGTGCCGCGCGCCGTGGCCGCCGCCATGGTTCTTGCGGTGGCATGCGGCCTTGGCGGCTGCGCCGGCGGTGGCGCCGCAAGCGGTTCGTTCGCGATGGCGAATTCCGGGAGCAGTGTGGCGTTCGAATCGATCGATGGTCCGCCGCCGCAGGTGTTCGACCGCATGGTGAGCGTGCTCGACAGCGAATCCAAGCTGCGGGACCTGTCGGTAGTATCCCGCGAAGGCTCGGCCTCCTACCGGGTACGAGGTTATCTTGCCGCCGAGGTCAGCCGCGGCCGCACCATTATCGCATGGGTCTGGGACGTCTACGACAGCAACCAGCAGCGCGCGCTGCGGCTCAGCGGCGAGGAACCCGCCGGCAAGGCCGGACGCGATGCCTGGAGCGGGGCCGACGATCTGGTGCTGCGGAAGATCGCCCAGGCCGGCTTCAGCGGGCTCAGCGCCATGATCAACGGAACCGGCCCGGCGGATGTGCCGCCAGCCGACCAGGCGCCGGCCAAACCCGGCCCGGCGGTGGCGGCCGCGCAACCGCCGGCCTCGCACAGCTTTGCCGTCAGCGCCCTCGCTTACGGCGACCGCTAAGGGCGCAAATAGCTGTCCGACTTTAGGATCTGCGCAGGAAAAACAGCCGCCAAGGGTTGCCAGCCGCGCCACCTCCTTGATATCACCTCGCTCGTCGAAACTGCCGGTTCCGTGGGTATTCCGATATGCTGAACATTGTCTCCAGCAAGGCGCGGGGAGAAGCGTCGATGTCGGCCAAGAACGGTTCGATCAAGCTTGTTGCCGGCAACTCCAATCCGGCGCTGGCGCAGGCCATCGCCGGAAGCCTGCAATTGCCGCTGACCAAGGCCGTGGTCCGGCGCTTCGCCGACATGGAGATTTTCGTCGAGATCCAGGAAAACGTCCGCGGCTCCGATGTCTTCATCCTGCAGTCGACGTCCTATCCGGCCAACGACCATCTGATGGAGCTGTTGATCATCACCGACGCGCTGCGGCGGGCCTCGGCGCGCCGCATCACCGCCGTGGTGCCCTATTTCGGCTATGCCCGGCAGGATCGCAAATCCGGCTCGCGCACGCCGATCTCGGCCAAGCTCGTGGCGAACCTGATTACCCATGCCGGCGCCGACCGCGTCATGACGCTCGATCTGCATGCCGGGCAAATCCAGGGCTTCTTCGATATTCCCACCGACAATCTCTATGCCTCGCCGGTGATGGTGCGCGATATCAAGGAGCGCTTCGACCTCGCCAATCTGATGGTGGTGTCGCCCGACGTCGGCGGCGTGGTGCGCGCGCGCGGGCTTGCCAAGCGCATCAACACCCCGCTCGCCATCATCGACAAGCGCCGCGAGCGCGCCGGCGAATCCGAAGTGATGAACGTGATCGGCGATGTCGCCGGTTACACCTGCATCCTGATCGACGACATCGTGGATTCCGGCGGCACGCTGGTCAATGCCGCCGACGCACTGCTCGCCAACGGCGCCAGGGACGTCTACGCCTACATCACCCACGGCGTGCTGTCCGGGGGCGCCGCGGCGCGCATCGCCGGCTCCAAGCTGAAGGAGCTCGTTATCACCGACTCGATCCAGCCCACCGAGGCCGTCAACAAATCCGCCAATATCCGCACGCTGTCGATTGCTACCCTGATCGCCGAGGCGATCGGCCGCACCGCGGCGGAAGAGTCGGTGTCGAGCCTGTTCGACTGAACAGGCGCCACGCTCTCCACGTCATTGCGAGCGCAGCGAAGCAATCCATCGTTAGGGACGAAGATGGATTGCTTCGTCGCTTACGCTCCTCGCAATGACGGATAGTGCGTTAGTCTAGTCTAGTTGCTGCTGGCTTGCGCCGCGACGCGTTGGCCGCGGCGGCGTTCGACGGTGATTTCGGCGAGAATCGACATCGCGATTTCCTCCGGCGTGATGGCGCCGAGATCGAGCCCGGCCGGCGCCTTGACGCGAGCGAGCGCCGCCGCGGCGACGCCATCGGCGCTGAGTTTTTCGCGCAGCGCCGCCATCTTGCGCCGGCTGCCGACAAAGGCGACATAGGCCGCCTCGAGCGCCAGCGCCGCGCGCAGCGCAACCTCGTCGCCTTTGCCCTGCGTCGAGATCACGATGAAGCGCCTCGCCTGATGCAGTTCGCCGAGCGCAAAGCCGTCAACCAGCATGTCCGCGTCGGGGGCGGCGGTGAGATCGCCGGCTGGGGCGGCGAGCGTGACGTGATAGCCCAATTGCCGCGCCTGGGTGGCGAGCGACATCGCGACCGGGCTCGCGCCGAGGATGACCAGCGACGGATGCGGCAGCACCGGCTCGATAAAGATGTCCATGGTGCCCTTGCTCGGGCACATGTTGCTGGCGAAACGGACGCCATCGCGGTGGTCGCCGGGCTTGACGCCGAGTTCGGCCAGCATGTCTTCCGGCTGTACCGACACCATGCGCGGTTCGCCATCGGCGAGCGCCTCGCGCGCCGCCTTCAACACCGCGCCCCGGGCGCAGCCGCCGCCGATCCAGCCCGCCACGATGGTGCCGTCGGGACGGATGATCGCCTTGGCGCCGGCCTTGGCCGCGGTCACCGACACGGTACGCACCACCGTGGCGAGGACGAACGCCTGCTCCGCGGCTTTCATCTGCGTGACGATATCCATGACTTCGACATGCGCGGACATTGGTCGCCCCATCAGAGCCGTGCGAGATAGGGTTCGAGCGCGGCCAGGCTGTTCAGCGTATTGGCCGGCGCATAGAGATCGACATGCGGCAACGCCGCCTTGATGCCCGCGGCAACCGGCGCATAGCCGGCCCACGCCATCATCGGATTGAGCCAGACGATACGGCGGCAGCGCCGCGCCAGCGCCGCCATCTCGCGGCCGAGCAGCGCGGCGTCGCCGGTCTCGTAACCGTCAGACACGATCATCACGCAGGTGCGGGAATGGATCACGCGCGCGGCGTGCCAGCGGTTGAAGGTCTGCAGGCTCTCGCCGATCCGGGTGCCGCCGCCGGCGCCCTGCGCCATGATCGACAGCCGGTCGAGCGCGCGCGCCGGATCCCTTTCCTTCATCGCGTCGGAGACGTAGGCAAGCCTGGTATGAAACAGGAATGCCTCGGCCTGGCGAAACTCGTCCAGCACGCCGTGGATGAA
>JBDTKD010000534.1:0-9120 GCA_039935515.1 Bradyrhizobium sp. | reverse complement strand
GCAGCTTTACCGGTTTGTAGCCTCTGATACGTTGAGCAACACCGCACGATCGAACGATGTGGCCTTGGAAAGGGAACGATGGTTCTGGCGAGTGATTCCGCAAAACCCGATAACGGGGCGACGAGCGCGGCAGCAAGCGGTATTCTCAGGAAACTGACGCCGCTGGTCGGCATCGTGGGCTTCCTGCTGGTGTGGCAGATTTTCGTGGTTGCCTGGGGCGTGCCGGCCTATCTGCTGCCTACGCCCTCTGCCATCGGGCATGCCTTCATCGACCAGCTTCCGCTGCTGCTCAGCAATGGCTGGATTACCGTCT
This sequence comes from Bradyrhizobium sp., assembly GCA_039935515.1. Taxonomy (GTDB): domain Bacteria; phylum Pseudomonadota; class Alphaproteobacteria; order Rhizobiales; family Xanthobacteraceae; genus Bradyrhizobium. The sequence goes on along the minus strand of JBDTKD010000534.1, from coordinate 8,807 downwards.
ACGAAATGCTGGCGGGCTACGCCATGGCGGTCGGCATCGCCATTCCACTGGCGATCGCAATCACCTCGTCGCGCCGCTTCAATCAACTTGTGATGCCGACCATGCTGTTCTTCCAGATTATTCCGAAGGTGGCGATCGCGCCCCTGTTCCTGGTCTGGTTCGGGGTCGGGCCGACGCCGAAAATCCTGGTTGCGTTCCTGATTTCGTTCTTTCCGATTGTGATCGATGCCGCGGTCGGCTTGCGCTCGATGTCGTCGGAAATGACGGATCTCGCGCGCTCGATGGGCGCTACACGGATGCAGGTGTTCGCGCGATTTAGGCTGCCGACCAGCCTGCCGTATCTGTTCAGCGGCCTGAAGGTGGCGGCGACGCTGGCGATCGCCGGCACGGTGGTCGGCGAATTCGTCGGAGCCGACAAGGGCCTCGGCTACCTGCTGCTCGTCACCAATTCCAACATGGAATCCGCGCTGATGTTCGCCACCATCGTGGCGCTCACCATCATCGGTCTGGTTTTCTATTATTTCGTCGAATTGCTCGAGAGCTTCCTGATCCCGTGGCATGTCACCCACCGGGTGGAGTCGGGCACCATGTAGCTGGAAGCGGATTTCGAGTGAAGGCCAAATAGAGCTTCGCCGCGAAGGCGAAGACAAATCGCAGGGAAGAAACGATCATGAGGCGCAGAGAGATTTTACTATCGCTGATGGCCGCCGCCGCTGCCGTGACGCTGGCCGCGCCGGCCGGCGCTCAGGCGCTCGACAAGTTTCCGTTTCGCCTGAACTGGACGCTGTATGGCGAGCACGCACCTTTCTTCGTGGCGCTGGACAAGGGGTTCTACAAGGAAGCCGGCCTCGACGTCGAGATTCTCGAGGGCAGCGGCTCGACGACGGTCGCGCAGTTGACCGCCAACGCCACCAACCCGGTCTCCTACGTCGATGCGGCGACCATGATGCGCGGCATCAACGCCGGCATGCCGATCAAAGCCGTCGGCGTGACACTGCAGCAGAGCCCGATGTCGTTCATCTACCGAGCGGACAATCCGCGGCCAAGCAAAATCTCCGAAATCAAGGGCAGCCGCATTGGGATCACCGCCGGCGACGCCAGCCTCGCGATCTTCACCGCTTTCATGGGCAAGCTCGACATGAAGGTGAGTGACGTGAAACTGGTCACCGTCGCCAATCCGGCGGCGAAAGAGCAGGCCGTTCTTGGCGGCCAGGCCGACGCCCTGCTCGGCTATTTCATGGATCAGGGTCCGCGCATGCAGCTTAAGAGCGGCGTGAAGATGGGCTGGACCAGGCTCTATGACATGGCCGGCATCTCGACCCTGAGCAGCGCCATCATCGTCAACAATGATTGGGCAAAGGATCCCAAGAATCAGGATCGACTGCGGCGCTTTCTGGCGGCATCGCAACGCGGGTGGGAATATACACGGCAGCATCCCGAAGAGGCGGCTGCAATGTTTATCAAGCATGCGCCGGCCTTCAACAACGAGATCGCGCTGCTGGAAATCAACGGCACGCTGACAATCACCAACACCAAGCACACCGAGGGCAAGCCGCTGTTCTGGTCGGCCAAGGAAGACTGGCAGGAAAGCCAGGATTTGCTGGAGAAATACGCCGGCCTGACCGCGCAGCCCGATCTGGGCAAGTACTATACCAACGAATATCTCGCGCAGCCGCCATACACGACGGCCAAGCAATAACCCGATATCCCGTCCCTGCGCGGCAACCCGCGCAGGGACCTTTTCGTCTCGCGTGACTTTGCGGTGGAATTTGCAGGCAATGAGCGAACCCTACATCCGGCTGTCGAATGTCGGCAAGAAATTCCAGACCAAGACCGGAACGGTCGAAGCCTGTGGCGACATCAATCTGGATATCCGGCAATCCGAATTCGTCGCCGTCGTCGGACCCAGCGGTTGCGGCAAGACCACCATCCTCAAGATGGTGGCGGGACTGCAGCCTTATACTTCGGGAACCATCACGGTTGCCGGCCAACGCGTCGATCGCCCGCAGACCGACGTCGGCATCGTATTCCAGGAAGCCATCATGCTCGACTGGCGCGATGTGCTGGCCAATGTGATGCTTCAGGTCGATATCCGCAAGTTGGAACGCGCCAGATATGAGCCGATCGCGCGTAGTCTATTGAAGGCAACCGGGCTCGAGGGATTCGAGACCAAGAAGCCCTACGAGTTGTCCGGCGGCATGCGTCAGCGGGTGTCGATCTGCCGCGCGCTGGTGCATGGCCCGAGCATGTTGATGATGGACGAGCCGTTCGGCGCGCTCGACGCGCTGACGCGCGAGCAGATATCGATGGATATTCAACGGCTGTGGATGGAAACCCGCAAGACTGCATTGCATATCACCCACAGTATACCGGAAGCGGTGCTGCTCGCCGACCGGGTGGTGGTGATGGGACCGCGGCCGGGGCGGATCGTCGAGATCATCGATATCGACTTGCCGCGCCCGCGGCGACTGGATCAACTGCCGGCGCGGTTTCACGAATATTCCACCCGCATTCGCGACATTTTCAAGTCGAAGGGGGTGCTGGCGATGGATTGACGCGCCGTGGTGGTTGCTCATATAACTAACTAGATACTTATTAGCCGCGAGGGTTGCAGGCGATGCGGATCGTGAAGGTGCCGGACGAGAGTGGTTGGCTGGATTTGACGGCGTCTCCCGTTGGCGATGTGCTGCGCGGTCAAGGCGTGGCGGCGTGACGACCGTGGCGCCGCATGTCGTCACCGCCGATGAAGCTGCGCAACTGGTGGCCAGCGGCGATACGCTGCTGATCGGAGGCTCGGGCGCCGGGCATTCCGTGCCCGATACGCTGATCGCGGCGATCGCCAGGCGCTTCTTGTCCGAAGGCGAACCACGCGATCTGACCACGGTGCATCCCGTGGGGCTCGGCGACCGCGCCGGCCGCGGCATCGGCCATCTGGCTCATCCCGGTTTGTTGAAGCGGGTGGTCTGCGGCACGCTGGTGGACTCGCCGCCGGTCGAACGCATGGCCGCCGCCAATGCGATCGAGGCCTATACGCTGCCGCAGGGCTGCCTGTCGCAATTGACGCGCGAAATGGCGGCAGGCCGCCCCGGTCTGACCACGCATGTCGGCCTGCACACCTTCGTCGATCCGCGTCATGGCGGCGGCAGACAGAGCGAAAGGGCCAGCGAAAATCTCGTTGAACTCACGACCGTCGGCGGCAAGGAATATCTGTTTTTCAAGTCCTTCCATGTCGACGTCGCGCTGGTGCGCGGTACCAGCGCCGACGAGGACGGCAACATCACGATGGAGCACGAAGCGGTGTTCGGCGAGATGATCTCGATGGCGCAGGCTGCCCGCCGTGCCGGCGGCATCGTGATCGCCCAGGTCAAGCGCATGGCGTTGCGCGGCACGCTGCCGCCGAAGCAGGTGAAAATCCCGGGCATGCTGGTCGATCTGATCGTGGTCGATCCCGGGCAAACCCAGACGTTCTTCACCGTGCACGATCCAGCCTATGCCGGCGAGATCAAGGTGCCGCTCGGCAACATCGCCGCGCTGCCATTTTCGGTTCGCAAGGTCGTGGCGCGCCGCGCCGCATTCGAGCTCTATCGTGGTGCGATCTGCAATCTCGGCTCCGGGATATCGACCGGAATTGCTTCGTTGGCCGCTGAAGAAAATGCGATCGACGATGTCGTTCTCACCAACGAGCAAGGCCTGATCGGCGGGGTGCCGGCGTCCGGCAACGAACCGGGCGCGGGCCGCAACTATCAGGCCATGGTCGACCAGCCCTATCAGTTCGATTTCTACGATGGCGGCGGGCTCGATCTGGCATTTCTTTCGTTCGCCGAAGTCGACGAGGCCTGCAACGTCAATGTTAGCCGTTTCGGCGACAAGATCGTCGGGCCCGGCGGCTTCATCAACATCAGCCAGAACGCCAAGACCATGATCTTCAGCGGCACGTTCACCGCCGGCGGCCTCGATATCACCTGGACCAACGGACAGACCCATATCAGCCGCGAAGGTACGGAAAAGAAATTCGTCGGCAAGGTGCAGCAGGTGACCTATTCCGGCGCGCTGGCGGCGCAGAATGGTCAGCGGGCGTTCTACATCACCGAACGGGCGGTGTTTCGGCGCAACGAAGCCAGCCGCCTGGAATTGATCGAGATCGCGCCGGGTGTCGATCTCGAACGCGATATCCTGGCGCAGATGCAGTTTCGGCCGGACATCTCGCCGGCGTTGAAAGCGATGGATTTTCGGATTTTTCGACCGGAAGCCATGGGACTCGCCGCTATCATCGCCGCCAAGGGGCGCCCGATTCGATCGCAGCGGCTGAACCGGTTTTTGACAAAGGCGGTGTCGTGATGGCTGTTGCGGTAACCACGAAATCCAGGCGGCCGGCGGCATCGGCAAGGACAAAGGCGTCGCTCGAGCCGGTGCGGGACGCCGAACGAACCCGGCAGGCGCTGCTTGCCGCCGCGGAGATCGAATTCTCTACCAAAGGGCTTGCTGGCGCACGCGTCGACGTCATCGCCGATCAGGCGGCGGCCAACAAGCGCATGCTGTACTACTATTTCGGCTCCAAGGAAGAGTTGTATCTCGCGGTGCTGGAACGGGCCTACGGCGCCATGCGCAAGGCGGAACGCGAGCTCAACCTCACCAACCTTGCGCCGCTGGTCGCCATCCGGACGCTGGTCGAATTCAAGTTCGACTATTGCGAGAAAAATCAGCAGATCATCGCGTTGCTGGCCGGCGAAAACATGCTGGGCGCGGCCTATCTCAAGCGCTCGCGGCGGCTGCGCGACATGAATCTGTCGTTGGTCGATGTGATCCGCATCGTCCTCGATGCCGGCGTTGCCGACGGAGAGATCAGGCCCGGCATCGATCCCTTGCATCTGTATATCTCGATGTCGGCGCTGAGCTACTTCTACTTTTCCAATTCGGCGACGCTGTCGGTGGCGTTCGCGCGGGCGCTGGGCACCCCGGCCGAACGGCGGTTGCGGCGCGCCCATGCCGTCGATGTCATCATGGCTTATGTGAAGGCGCTCTGAGCCGAATTGCTGCAGCGCTATCCTTGTGAGAAGGCAGAGCATATGAAGTTTGGCGACTATCCCAAGGTTGGCTCGCTCGATGGTGTCACGGGCTTTCGCAACTACCTGCAATCGCTCGGGATCGAGATGCCGTGCGACGACATCGTCGCACACGGTCCGAAATCGCCTCTGGCGGCGCCGCTTGAAGTCGACGGCATGAAAATCGGACACCGTCTGGCGATCCAGCCGATGGAAGGCTGGGATTGCGAGCGCGACGGCAAGCCATCGGAGAACACCAGGCGACGCTGGCGGCGTTTCGGACTCAGCGGCGCCAAATTGATCTGGGGCGGCGAAGCCTGCGCGGTGCGCTTTGACGGCCGCGCCAATCCGAAGCAACTGACCATGACCGCGGAAAGCCAGCGCGAGATCGCGGCCTTGCGCGACATCGTCATCGGCGCCCACAAGGAAGCGACCGGCGACGACGGCGACCTTGTGATCGGGCTGCAGTTGACGCATTCGGGCCGCTTCTGCAAGCCGAACGACAACACCAAATTCGAATCCATCATCGCCTACAACCACCCGCTGCTCGACCGCAAATTCGGTTATCCGCCCGACCGGCCGGCGATCAGCGACGACGAGATCAAGCGACTGATCGACGACTATGTCGTAGCTGCGAGGCGCGCCGAGGCCTGCGGTTACGATTTCGTCGACGTCAAACATTGTCACGGCTATCTCGGCCACGAATTCCTCAGCGCCGTCGAGCGGCCCGGTCCTTACGGGGGGAGCCTGGAAAATCGCACGCGTTTCATGCGCGACATTGTCGAGGGGATTCGCGCTGAAGCGCCGCGGCTGAAGATCGGCGTTCGGCTGTCGGCCTTCGACTCCGTGCCGTTCAAGCCCGACCCGGCTCTCTCCGTGCCCGGCGCGCTCGGTCCCGGCGTGCCGGAAAATCACAGCGTACCCTATCCTTACGCGTTCGGCGCCGATGCGCAAAATCCGCTTGAATACGATCTCACCGAAACCAGGGCGCTGTTTGAAATCATGCGCAAACTGGGGGTGCGGTTTGTCAATGTGACGGCGGCGAGCCCGTATTACAATCCGCATTTGATCCGGCCGGCCCTGTATCCGCCGTCCGACGGCTATCATCCGCCCGAAGATCCGCTCATCGGCGTGATGCGTCAGCTTTCGGTGGTGCGTGAACTCAAGGCCGCGTTTCCGGATTTCTGCCTGATGGGTTCGGGCTATACCTACTTGCAGGAGTTCTTTCCGAACGTGGCGCAAGCCGTTATCCGCATGGGTTGGGTCGACCTCGTCGGTCTCGGTCGCATGGTGCTGGCTTATCCCGAACTGCCGCTCGACATCCTGCAGGGCAGGCCGGTGAACAAGAAACGCAATTGCCGCACCTTCAGCGACTGCACCACGGCCCCGCGCAATGGTATCGTTTCCGGCTGCTATCCGCTCGACCCGCACTACAAAAAGTCGCCGGAATTCAAGCAGCTTGCGGTGCTGAAAAAAGCCCAGGTTGGATAGAAGATGCCGACCGCTTCCGATCGCCGCATAGCGTTGCTGGGTACCGGCATCATGGGTGCCCACATGGCGCGGCGGCTGGCGCAGGCCGGTTTTCCCGTCACGGTCTGGAATCGAAGCGCGGACAAGGCCGGCAAGCTCACGCCATTCGGCGTGATGATTGCCGGTAGCCCATCGTCGGCCTGTGCCGATGCCGATGTCGCGATCGTGATGCTGAGCAATGGTGCGGTGGTGGAGGAGGTACTGTTTTCCCCGGACCAGACGGGGAAGCGGCCGGCGGAGACAATGGCGGCGGGATCGGTGCTGGTGGTGATGAGTTCGATTCCCGTCGAGACGTGCCAGTCTCAGGCGCCAAGGCTGGCGGCGCGGGGGATCGACTACATCGACGCGCCGGTATCTGGCGGCGAGCCGGGCGCGCGTGACGGCACGCTCGCGATCATGGCCGGTGGCGACGCCAGGGTGGTCGGCGGCATCGCCGACGTGTTCGCCGCGATGGGGCGCGCCACCCATATCGGCCCGGTTGGCACCGGGCAGATGGCCAAGCTCGCCAATCAGATCATTGTCGGTGCCACCATGGTCGCGGTCGCCGAAGCCCTGCATTTTGCGGCCAAAGGCGGCGCGGATCCGGCCGCGGTACGCAAGGCCCTGATGGGCGGCTTTGCCGATTCCAGGATTCTCACGATTCACGGCGAACGCATGGTGGAGCGGAATTTCGTGCCGGGCGGACCGGCGGAGTACCAGCTCAAGGATCTTCGCACGGCGAAGGCGCTCGCGGCGGGCTCGGGCCTGCATTTCACGCTGCTGGATTGCCTGGTCGGCATGTTCGGCGACATGATCGACCGGTTCGGCACCGGTCTTGACGTCGCCGGCATCCTGCAGGAAGTGGAGCGGCGCTCCTCGGCAACGGTAAAGACATGACCGGACGCGTCACGCTCACCGTGGAAGACGGCATCGGCCGGATCCTGCTGGATCGGGCCGACAAGATGAATGCGATCACGCCGGAAATGACGCTGCAACTTCAGGAAATCTGTCGCACGGTCGACGCCAACCGCGATATTCGCGTGGTGACGATTGCGGGCGCCGGCGAGCGCGCCTTCTCGGCCGGCAGCGACCTCAATACCCTGCTCAACCTGTCGGATGTCATGGCCTTCCGCGACCGCATCGAGTACGCGGCATTGGTACGCGATATCAGGAAACCGGTGATTGCCGCGTTGAAGGGCTGGGTTCTGGGCGGCGGCATGGAAATCGCCATAGCGGCCGATATCCGGATTTGCGGACGCAGTGCAAGGATCGGCAGCCCGGAAGTTACGCGCGGCTGGCTCGGCGGCGGCGGCGCTTCGCAGATGCTGCCGCGCCTCGTCGGCGTCGGGCAGACGATGCGGCTGTTGCTCACCGGCGATCCCGTCGATGCCGAAACGGCACTGCGCCTCGGTCTGGTCGAGGAGGTCGTCGACGACGCAGAGGTGACGGCGCGGATGATGGACACGGCACGGAAGATCGCTTCGTTCAGCCCGACCGCGACGCAAGCGATCAAGGCCGCGGTTCGTGCCGCAATGTCGATGCCGCTGGAGGCGGGGCTGCGTTACGAGAACGAGCTCCATGTCATCTGCATGTCAGACCAGGGCCGGCTGGAAGGTATCAAGGCGTTCCAGGAAAAACGCGACGCCAAGTTTTAAGGATGGACATTCGGGCGGTCGAGCCCAAGGAATTGCATCATCAGGTCGCGTTGGCTGTTGAGCATGTGAATACCGAAATGGATGGCGTGACCGCGCCTTTCGGCGGCGATCAGCAACGGTGTCATGTCCGGCTTCATCACGACCTCGGCGACCAGTGCGGAAGGATCGGCGCTAGCGAGATCGAATGAATGGCCGTCGTCGGGCCTCAGACCGAGCGACGTTGCATTCACGACAATGGCGTGGCCGCCGGCATCCGCGGTACCGACCCGAACGTCGATGCCGGGGAATGCGGCGCCGACCTCGGCGACCAGTCTTTCGGCCCTGGACCTGGTCCGGTTATGGATCGTCAGCGCAACGGCGCCGGCGTCCGCCAGCGCATAGGCGAGGGCGGTGCCGGCCCCGCCGGCCCCGGCCATGTAAAATCGCTGGCCTTTGACATGATGACCTTGCTTGATCAATCCACTGACAAAGCCGCGGCCGTCCAGCAGGGTACCGCTGAAGCTGCCGTTCGGCTCACGGCGGACCGTGTTGACGACCCCGGTGTGCAAGCCATCGCCCTCGAGCCTGTCGCAAAGCCGCTCCGATTCCGCCTTGTGCGGCG
>JBDTKD010000533.1:0-7732 GCA_039935515.1 Bradyrhizobium sp. | reverse complement strand
CAAATGCGTGGTGCTGCCGGTTTTTCACCTTAATCCAATGCGGCGAGCGTCCTCCACGATACGGTCGATCGCTCCGCTTTGACACCAATCCCTCTAGCCCCATGTCGCAGGCTGCTCGGAATAGATCGGGCCCGATCGCGCCGCTCTCGAATGGATTGACGAAGATACCATCCGGACGGCCGCGGAGAAGCCGCTCAAGGTTGGTCTTCCGCATCGAAAGCGGCAGGTCGCGCAGGTCGTCACCATCAAGCGCCAGCACGTCGAATGCGCAGAATTGCACCTCTCCATTATGCTTGCCTGAATGCAGGGCGTTGAAATCGGGCATACCATCAAGGCAAAGCACAACAGCCTCGCCATCGATTGCAGCGGTTCCTAAGAGCTGCCTCAACGATCCACGGGAAGCGTTTGGCCAATCGTACCCGCCGCGCGTGATCAGCCGGACGCGGTCGGCATCGCGCTCGACGCGCAGACGATAGCCATCATACTTGATTTCGTGGAACTACTCGGGGCCGGCAGGCACGGTCTTGCCAATGGTCGGAATGCAGAACTCGAACTGAGATTTTGGCATGCCGGATAGATAGGTGCGCCCGGCGCTTTAGGGAGTCGAACCGCATGACCATAAGTTAATTCCACGGAAAGAAGTTCGTATGGACAGAAAGTTTATTCACCTGCCTGTCGGCGCGGTTCGCCGCCTATGCCAGCCGGCCTGCGGTCCCGCTTACCCAACTCCCCAAAGGTTAGGTCCGTTCGGCGTGGCGCGCCGGAATCATGTCGAGTACAGCCCACGGAATCTCATGAGTATCCTCGACCACCTGACCGAAATCCGTTGTCCGAATTGCAATATGCAGCTCTTCCGGGCGCTTGACCCGGTAGACGGCGAGATCGTCTTCTGCTCGAAATGCCTCGCAGGTGGCCGCTGGACAGAGGTGATCACACAGCGCGGCACTCTTACCGGCAACTTTGTCGCGCGCCAGAGCGCCGATGATTTTTTGAGGAAGATCAGGTCGCCCAATCAGGTCTGACGTCGGGCAATAGCACATTGCCGCAAATTGCCATTCCGGCGCCGCGTGGACGGACTTCGGAAGCTTGGTGATGTCGCCGCGCCAGCAACGTCGCACCTTAGTCTTGCCAAAATCGAGACACGGGAGTTGGATGGAGCCTGCAAGCCTAAACTACTTGATTGTGGCCGCGGGTACGTTATGAAGTCAGTACGCTTTTCCACACGTGAATTGGCCCCCCACGCCAGCTTGAGGCGTGGCGGGATTGGCACGCCGATAGCTACGAGGTAACACCATTCGGCACCGCTGATCGTGGGTTCGCCGGAGACTGTGAGATATGGAAACTGGACGGGGTGGCCCTCGTCAGGGCATCGGCCCCGCCGCTCCGCGCTATAAGAACGAAATCGCTGATCAGACGAAATCCAACCGACCACTGGGTCATCGCGATCGGCGAGCGGGCCACAACCGGTCTGATGGTGGAAAGTGATCGGATGTCGGTGCCGGCCGGGGTGCCGTTCGTTGTGTCGCTGGGTGAGTTTTCTGCCAGTGAGCGTGATCTAGACAGCAGGCTCCAGCTTCACATCACGCGGGATAAATTCAACGCGATCGCGCCTGTGCTTGATGCAGCCCGAGGCCAAACCGTGAGTACGCCGCTTGGCAGTCTGATGGCGGAATACATCAAGCTGCTGGAACACCAACTGCCAAGCTTGGGGGACGAAGACGCGAACACACTACCGCAGGCAGTGGTCGCGATGGTTGCAGCCTGCGTGGCGCCGTCCGCGGACCGCATGACCACCGCATATGGGCAAATAAACGCCACCCTCAAGGACAAGGCGCGGCGTTGTGTCCTGCGGAATTTGCGCTCGCATAGACTCGGGCCGACCCTGTTGTGCCGGGAATTGGGAATGTCCAGGTCGAGTGTCTACCGATTACTGGAAGCGGAAGGTGGCGTCGCACATTACATACAGCGTCACCGCCTTGCGGAGGGCTTTGCGCAACTGAACGACCCGTCCAACACAAAACCAGTTGTCGCGATCGCCGATGAGTTGGGGATGGCGGATTCGTCTTCCTTCAGTCGCGCATTCCGGCGACAGTTCGGCATCAGCCCGACCGACGTGCGTGAGGCCGCGCGAGCCGGGATACCTTCCTCGGTCACGCGACCGCGCCGGGGTGATGACGGGAGCCTCGGCGGTCTGCTGCGTCGCCTCTAGGCGGATTGCTCGTCACGGCGAGGCTGAAAAATCACTCGGCGGCGCTCCCTGAGTCGGCGCTGGGTGGACCGGACGGCCGGAACGAGGCCAATGCAGCAGCTACTAGAATGAGGTCGTTACAAATTGGTCCAGCTTGGATCGATTATCGGCGGGAAAAGTATCGACAAGAGGGTAGCCAACAAGAGGATGATGATCCCGATCAAGAAAATTGGCTGCCCGGACGGCGCAAAAACCTCGAGGAACCATCCGGTAAACCGTTTCATTTCCCTTTCGCCTTCACGTCAGACGACACCAGCGCATCCAAATCCCAGCAATTCCCAAGGGCAACCTTACCCAAATACTAGACGGTCGATGCTGCTGAAGGTTAGTCGCTGCGGCGATTCAAGTCGCAGCACGTTAAGCTGATGACGAAGCGTCGAGATCTCTACTTGCAGCGACGCTCGCGACCGGAACAATCCGATCAGCGCCAACCAAATCAGGCTGCAAACGTCTCTCATCAACCAAGAGCATCGCCCGATTCGACCTCACTTGCTAGCCGGATTGAGTTTCCGACAATGACAAGCGTCCGGCGCTGGCCGGCAGAGCATACTCAAAGTGAAGCGCGCTGGAACATCGGGCCGGGGAAAGTGTCCGCGTCCGGCGCGATCTCGATAGAATTTCCACCAGGGGCAAACACTGATGAGAACGCCAAAGGCCACCGAACACCGCCCACCCTATGACAACGCGTTTCTTCCGGCGTAACCTGGCGTAGCGCATCTGGGGAAGGCGTGGATTCGGCGGAGTTGGCGCGCCACGGCCGATGAAGATGGGCAACATTGCTTCGCCGTGGCGCTATGATGCGGCAGCCTACGACACGCCAACTCCCTCGAACACGCGACCGACTGCGATTTGGCGCTGCGCCCATGGGCGACAGTTTTCCGATGTCACGGTCGCCCGGATAGGCGAGCGCCAAACCGTCCCAGGAATTTGGCAAATGTCCGTTGTCAGAGGAAACCCGGAAGAACTATGCCCGCCTGGAGCCCATTCGGACGATGAAATTCCATTTTGACGGTTGGCGGCGGACCTTGAAGTTCTATCTACTTTATCATAAGTTTTGTGTCGGCGAGTAGCAGCTCCCTCGATATGGTTCTGGGAAACCAGTTTCGGCTTTCGCCGAAAGAGCACTTCGCTAGAACCAAAGGAGCTACATATGACAATTTCCATCGAAACGCTCGCGCGTGAGCTTTATAAAAACGACTTTCGAAACAATCAGACACCTTGGTCAGAAGCCGAGGTCGCGATACAGGACTTGTTTCGAATTCAGGCATCGCGCGCCATTAGCCTGAATCAACGCCTAAAGGCTTAACTGAACCGGCGGGTTAGGTTTTAGCATTCGCGCGGCATCTCCGTTCTAGCCTCGACAGCAGACATCGTCAGACTGCGCCGGCACGTCCGAAAAGTGCCAAACTGCGACATTTGTTCGATCAACTTGTCGGCGCGCAGGACAAGGCTCGCTGGCATCTCAAGGCCGATTGTTTTTGCGGTTTGGAGATTGATGACAAGCTCGAACCTGCTCGGCTGTTCCACCGGAATGTCGCCCGGGTTTGCGCCGCGCAATATTTTGACAAGTTGACGACCCAACAGACGAAACAGCTCGGTGGCGCGCGCCCCGTAACCGATCAGGCCACCTTGTTCCGCCGTCTCCGGCCACGGGTACACTGCCGGCAGACGCAACTCGTTGGTGCGCTCGATCACCAGGCCGCGATTGTAGAAAAACATTGATGACGAAAGTACATTGATCCCCGCGGCTCCGGACGCTTTCGCGGCCTCCAGCGCAGGCACGATCTCCTGCGGTGTCCCAGCGGAAAATACCGAAAGCTCGATGCCGCGCGCCTTCGCCGAGTCCTTCAATGCTTGAAGGTGCGGAGGTGTGTCGACATTCGGATCGGCTAGCACCGCAACATGACGACGGCCAGGTACGGCCTCCAGCAGCAAATCGCCTCGTTTGCCATCAAGGTCAGGTCCGATCAGGTTAATGCCCGTGATGTTGCCGGCTGGATGTGCGAGCGACGACGCCAGGCCGTCCGCTACCATGTCATTCGAAAACGTAAGAATCGGAATCGTTTTTGTCGCCGTCTGCGCGGCCTTTACGTATACACGACCGACGGTGAGGATCGCGTCCGGAGAAGCCTTGACGAGCGCCGTGGCCGCAGCGGCAACTTGATTCCCCGTCACGCCGAACCCGCCGTCCAGAATGGTAAGATTTTGTCCTTCGATGAACCTCGCCAAGCGCACTTCGTCGAGCAATACAACTAATTTCCGGGTTCTGACGAGACACGCCTGTCAAGATACCAATGCGATGGGTGCGCCCTGGCGTCTGCGCCCGCGCGGCAACCGGCAACGCCGCTGCGCCAGCCAGAACACCAAGAAATTCGCGCCGCCGCATGTCAGCACCCAAAGCACAATGTACGGCATCTTATCGGCTCAAACGACGACTTGACTAGGGCGTTAAGACACGGCCGTTACGCGCAACCGATGTCCGTGTTGGGTCATGTGTGGACGACGCCCACGGGCTGCCACGGCACCTTCTGCGTCGGCGCGAGCTGCAACTCCATAATGCGAAAGCCGGGGGGCGCGGCATGCTGAACGCGACGCTCCGCTTCGCAAAGATGACTGGCGTCCCGAATTGACTGCCCATGGCTCATATCGACCTCCCTCAATAACTGCGCACGCCGCTAGTAAATCCCACGCTGCGACGCATCGCAATGTGAATGGTGTTGTTCCGCTGTTGGCACCTTTGAGACATGCCGACTGGCTCTGATGATGTCCGTTGTCCGAGGTAGACCGGAAGTGGCTGGTTCACGGTCGAAACGACGAGACTGACCCGGTTCGGACATATGCTCGTTCACAGGCGTAAAAGTTTGAGATAGGCTGTTCACGCTCCTTTTCGGAGGAATCCCATGCGACGGCGCAGTTTTGTTGCAGGGCTCGGCGCGGCAACCGCGTGGCCTCCTTTTGCTTGGTCGCAGCAGCCTGGAAAAGTTCCGCGGCTTGGCATGTTGCTCTTCAATTCACCGCAGGCCGACCCCATCGGCCCTCTCATTCAAGGGTTGGGAGCCCTTGGCTACGTTGACGGAAAGACGATCGCAGTCGAATACCGCTACGCTGAAGGTAAGGCCGAGCGGCTCGCCAATTTGGCTGTTGAGTTGGTTCAGCTCAAACCGGACGTCATCTTCGCGTATGGTGGAGACGTGGCCCCATACGCGAAGCAAGCAACGGCATCGATTCCGGTCGTAGTCATGGTCAGTAACGATCCGGTACAAAGTGGATTGGTCACTAGCATTCGACAGCCCGGCTTCAACATTACGGGGATTACGCTGATCTACGACGAATTGGCCGGCAAGATGCTGGACCTCATGAAGGAAGCGCTACCTGAGATTTCACACGTTGCCGTTCTGTGGAATCCCGATCATGCCGACCCTGAGTTTAGGGAGACACAGCGGGTAGCAATTGCTCGCGGTGTCGAGCTCCAATCTCTGGAAGTTCGTCGGCCCAGTGATTTCGACGGAGCTTTTAAGGCCGCGATCGATCAGCGCGCGGAGGGACTTATACTTGTATCGAGCCGGCTCCTTTTGGCGCAACGGCAGAAGATAAAGGAGTTCACGATCACGACCCGGATTCCCGCGGTAGGCAACTGGGGAGATTGGGCGGCGAAGGATGGATTTCTATTTACGTATGGACCGAACACCGACGATGCGATGCGCGGCATTGCCACATTTGTGAACAAGATATTGAGGGGCGCGCGACCTGCAGATTTGCCGATCGAACGGCCGACTCGCTTCGAGCTCGTCGTCAATGCAAAAACTGCGCAAGCGTTCGGCATTAAGCTTCCAGATTCAATAATCACGCGAGCCGACAAAGTGATTGAATGGTGAAGCAACTCGGTTCGACAAATTTCATGGGCTCGCCTTCATCAATCTCTAAGAATTTCGAATTATCACAGTTTGATGGAAAGACGGGCAAGCTCTCGCAAGACTGTATTGATGTCTGGGGCGATTGAGTTCGCTGGCAGCAACATCAACTGCTTAATCAGCGACATTTCGATTTCGGGGGCGGCGCTCGAGGTTACCAGCCCCCACGACATCCCCGAGCGTTTCAACCTTGTCTTTAAGGCGGACGCCACGCAGATCCCCTGCCACGTCATCTGGCGCCAAGACGAGCGGATCGGCGTGGCCTTCGACTAGTCGGGTTCGTCGAAGTGGGCTGACCAGCGCATTTAACGATAGCCCATGGCCGCGACCGGGCTTCTTGTTCCGGTGAAAATCCGGCCGGACGTCGGCACCTCTCTTGCCGCAAACCTTGCAGACCAAGCGCGGGGCTCAAGATCGGAAGGGCCCGCCGCGCTCATAACAACCAGTGGCGTTGGCAGCTGGAGCGTCCGGCAGAAGGCGGCCAATGCGTCGCCCGCGCTTTGCTGGTCGCGATAAGGCTTAGTCGCACCGCAGTCGATGTCCAGCCAGAACACTCTTGCTCCCAGGGCGTTGTGCTTGGTGCGGTCAAGACGCTTCTGGCCCCCGATGTCGACGGCGGGTCGTTCAGCGCGTCTTTGAAAGAGGCGCACGCATGATAAGTTTCAAAGCCGTCGCGATCGGCCGTCTCGATGACACTCCACAAATCATGAGGCGTCGAAGCAAAGTGGCTCGGTGAGAATCCCTTCACCGCCTGTCCGTTTCAGGGTGGCGATGTAATGGCCCTTCTCCGGCAGGATGAGTTGCAAGAAGGCAATGCCGATGTTGTCGATGGGTGGTGCGAGCATCAGTAGCGCCTCTTGCGCTTTTTAATCGGCTCCCCTGTTTTAGTAAGCCAGTAGTAGGCGGATTCGGCAGACGGCAGCACCGTGTTTTATCTACATTGCAGCCCTGCTCCTCCAGGAGGTCGGCGTACATGCGCGCGGGCCGCGAGTGCTCTTGCCCCGGCACAAACATCGCGGGCTCGGAAATGACAAAAAAATGGTGCCCGCGATTGCAGCCATGCGCGGCGTGGCCGTTCCAGTGGCCGTGGCGCACCAGAAAATCCCGGATGCTGTAAGGCCCGTGAATATGCTCCCCGCTACAGAACGGACAGCACGGAACCAAAAAACCGACGCCCGCGCCCCCTATAAAAATGTAAGTCAAAACCGTGGGGGCCGAATCCGAGCGTCAAGCGGCCGCAGCGAATCCGCTGCACAGCCTCATTTGCAAGCAATGGCATCAGTTGTCCCCTAACAAATGCGGGATCACGTGGGTGAACCATGGCACGAAAGCCACCGCAAGAACGCCCGCAATTATTAAGCCGTCCATAAGTATCTGTCTTTTTTGTTGACGGGGGGCGTCCGCACTGATTCAATTTCGGGATGAGACAAGACGACGCCCGAAAATTGGACCACGCAACATTGGAAGAGATGCGCATGCGTGCTGTGCGCAGCGTACAAACTGGCGAAAGCCCCGCGGTCGTTGCACGATCGTTGAGGATTAGTAGCAGCACGATGTACGGATGGTTGGCGCA
>JBDTKD010000532.1:0-5759 GCA_039935515.1 Bradyrhizobium sp. | reverse complement strand
CGACCGCGAACAGGAACTGGAACAAATCATTGGATCCGACCGAGACAAAATCGACCTTCGCCAGCAGTTCGTCGAGCTGGTAGAGCAGCGCCGGCACTTCCACCATGGTGCCGACGTCGATGCGCTCCGGCAGCGCGTGGCCGTGCTGGCGCAGATAGGTCAGTTCGCGCTCGACCATGCCCTTGGCGAGGTCGAATTCGGCGACTTCCGAAATCATCGGAAACATGATGCGCAGCGCGCGACCGCCGCCGGCGCGCAGCAGCGCGCGGATCTGGCCGCGCAACAGGCCGGGCCGGTCAAGCCCGAGCCGGATCGCGCGCCAGCCCAGCGCCGGATTTTCCTCGATCACGGTTTCCATATAGGGCAGCGCCTTGTCGCCGCCGATGTCCAGAGTGCGGAAGGTCACGGGCTTGGAGCCGGCGGCATCCAGCACCGCGCGGTACAGCGCGAGCTGGTCGCTGGTGCGCGGCAGGCTCTGCCCGACCATGAATTGCAGTTCGGTGCGGAACAGTCCGATGCCGGCGCTGCCGGTATCGTCGATATGCGGCAGATCGATCGCAAGCCCCGCATTGATCATGAGTTCGATCGGCTGCCCGTCCTTGGTGATGCAGGGCATGTCGCGCAGCGCCGAATACTGCGCCTGCCGCCTGGCGCGAAACCGCACCCGTTCCGCATAGGCCGATTCGATCTCGGCCGAGGGCCGGACATAGATCGAGCCCGAGGTGCCGTCGACGATGATGGCGTCGCCAGGGTCGGCAATGCCCGGCGCGTTCGGCACCTCGCCGACCGCGGGAATGCCGAGCGCGCGCGCCACGATCGAGACATGGGAATTGGCGGTGCCTTCCTCCAGCACCAGGCCGCGCAGCCGTTTGCGGTCGTAGTCGAGTAGGGCCGCCGGCCCCATCGCGCGCGCGATCAGGATGGCGTTGTCGGGAAGCTGCTCGCGCGACGGCGCGTGATCCTGCCCGACCAGTTGCCGCATCAGGCGGTAGCCGAGGTCCTCGAGGTCGTGCAGGCGGTCGCGCAGATAGGGATCGGTGGAACGCAGCATGCGGGCGCGGGTATCGGATTGCACGCGTTCGACGGCGGCCTCCGCGGTGAGGCCGGTGGCGACCGCCTCATGCAGCTTGTGCGACCAGCCATGGTCATTGGCGAACATGCGATAGGCTTCCAGCACGTCGCGGTGGTCGCCGCCATCGGCGACGTCGCCGCGCTCCAGCATGCGGTCGAGATCGGCGCGGAGCTTGGTCAGGGCGGCGTCGAGCCGCCTGATTTCCTTCGGCAGGTCCTCGGCGATGTAGTTGGTGATGACGACGCGCGGCTCGTGCAGGACGACATGGCCGAGCGCGATGCCATCGGACAGGATCGCGCCGGTCTTGTGCAGCGAATGCCGCGCGGCGGGCTCCGCGCCAGGCTGCGCCAGCGCCGCCAATTCGCCCGAGGCGATCATCTCCGCCAGCACCATTGCGGTGGTCTGCAGCGCCTCGACCTCTTCCTCGACATAGGTGCGCTTGGCGCGGTTCTGCACCACCAGCACGCCAAGGGTATTGCCGGCGCGCAGGATCGGCACGCCGAGGAACGAATGGTAGATCTCTTCGCCGGTCTCCGGGCGGAACGAGAATGCCGGATGGCTTTGCGCGTCGTTGAGATTGAGCGGGGTCGCCTCGCTCGCCACCAGGCCGACCAGGCCCTCATGCGCGCTCAGCACGGTGCGGTGCACGGCGTCGCGGTTGAGGCCTTCGGTGGCGTACAGTTCCAGGGTGTTGTCGACGCGCAGCACATAGGTCGAGCAGACCTCGGCCACCATGTTGGCCGCGATCAGCACCACGATCTTGTCCAGCCGTTCCTGGGCGCTGACCTGCTCCGCCATGGTTTCGCGGAGCCGTCTCAGCAAGACGCGGGGGCCTCCCGACGCGCTCCGCATGTGCTCAAATCCTCCCCTCAAGGCCAGCCCGCCGGGTGGCCGGAGCTGGCGTAAATTCCACTCAACACAACAATTTTATTCATTCGGCGCCAACCGCAAGCCTGAGATGCAGCCGAATCAGGACAGCCAAAACTGTGGCACAGTTTGCGGCGGCCGCCTCATCAGGCCGTATAGCGAATTGAGGCTTGTTGGCCAAGCAAAACGCCTGCCAGAGGCGATAGCCTCCTCTGCCGGTCCCATGCTGCGGGCGCTAAGGAAAAAATCTTCTAGGGCTGGTCGAGGCCGTAGAGCGTGTGCAGCGTGCGCACGGCAAGTTCGGTATAGGCGGCGTCGATCAGCACTGAAAACTTGATTTCGGAGGTGGTGATTGCGCGGATGTTGATGTTGCGCGCGGCCAGCGCCGCGAACGCCTTGGCGGCGACGCCGGCATGGCTCCGCATGCCGCTGCCGATCACCGAGACCTTGGCGACATCGGTGGCGCTGTCGAGCCGGGCAAAGCCGATCCGGGCCTTGGCACTGGAAATGGTATCGCGGGCGCGGCTGTAATCCGACGCCGGCACCGTGAAGGTGAGGTCGGTGGTAGCGCCGTCCTCCGAGACGTTCTGCACGATCATGTCGACATTGATATTGGCGTCCGCGAGCGGGCCGAAGATCGAGGCGGCGACGCCGGGCTTGTCCTCGATCTGGCGCACGGAAATCTGGGCTTCGTCCTTGGAAAAGGCGATGCCGGTGACGACGTGGCTCTCCATGATTTCCTCCTCGCTGCAGATCAGCGTGCCCGGCGGCGTGCCGTGCGAATCGATGTCCTCGGGCTTGTCGAAACTGGAACGGACGAACACCGGCATGTTGTGCACCATGCCGAGTTCCACCGAGCGGACCTGCAGAACCTTGGCACCCTGCGACGCCAGCTCCAGCATGTCCTCGAAGGCGATCTTGTCGAGCCGGCGCGCCTTCGGAACCACCCGCGGGTCGGTGGTATAGACGCCGTCGACGTCAGTATAGATGTCGCAGCGATCGGCATGAATGGCGGCGGCGACCGCAACCGCCGAGGTGTCGGAACCGCCGCGGCCGAGCGTGGTGATTCGTCCGGTTTGCGGATTGATGCCCTGGAAGCCGGCGATCACGGCGACTTCCTTGCGGTCCCTGAACCGGGCGATCAGCTCGGTGCCGTCGATCTCGAGAATCCGCGCCGAGGCGTGGGCGTCGCTGGTCCTGATCGGGATCTGCCAGCCCTGCCAGGATCGGGCCTGGATGCCGATCGCCTGCAGGGCGATCGCGAGCAGGCCCGCGGTGACCTGCTCGCCCGAGGCCACCACGGCGTCGTATTCGCGCGCGTCGTGCATCGGGGCGGCCTCGCGGCACCATGCCACCAGCTCATTGGTCTTGCCGGCCATCGCCGACACCACCACGGCGACGTCATGGCCGGCATCCACCTCGCGCTTCACATGCTGCGCGACGTTGCGGATGCGGTCGATGTTGGCGACGGAGGTCCCGCCGAATTTCATCACGAGGCGGCCCATGACGACTGGTGCAATCCCTTGACAAGGTCATTAATGTGGCTCGCTCGGAAACCGCGCGCGCCGGCCAAAAGGCGCGTATACATAGCGGCGCGGGTGGGGGCAAGCAACCGGTTCCGGCCATTGCCGGAAATGGCCGGGCACGTTCCGGGCTCAAGTCATTGAGGCAAGCGTATGGGGCGTTATATCGACGATATCCTGCAGCCCGGCGAAAAGGTGCTTTATTCGACCAATGCGCACTGGATCTTCTTTTTGCCGGCGATCGCGGTCTGGATCGTGGCCGTGGTGCTGCTCGTGCTGTCGCGCATGACCACGGTCGACAGCCTCATTCTGGCATGCCTGGCGGCCTCGGTGGTGGTGGCGATCGTCGCGCTGGTCCTGACCGCGAAGGCCTGGTTCCATCGCTGGACCACCGAGACCGACGTCACCAATTTGCGCGTCGTGCACAAGACCGGATTCATCAAGCGCCGCACCTTTGAGATGAGCCTCGACAAGGTCGAGAGCGTCGACGTCAACCAGAGCATCCTTGGCCGCATCCTCAATTATGGCAGCGTCACGGTGCGCGGCGTCGGCGAGGGCGCCGAGACCATCAACACCATCGCCTCGCCCCTCGACTTCCGCAACCACATCACGGCGCGATAGGGAGCCGCGCGCAAAACCATGGCCATGCAGCACAATTCTCCCGCCAGTCATTCCGGTCCGGCCAGTACGGTCGATCCCGCCGAAGTCGCGAAGTTCTCGCAGCTGTCGGACGAATGGTGGGATCCCAACGGCAGGATGGCGCCGTTGCACAAGATCAATCCGCTGCGGTTGAGCTATATTCGCGACGCCGCCTGCCGCAAGTTCCAGCGCAACGCCAAGAGCTTGAGCTGTCTTTCCGGCCTGCGCATTCTCGACATCGGCTGCGGCGCCGGGCTGTTGTGCGAGCCATTTACCCGACTCGGCGCCCAGGTGATCGGGGTCGATCCGTCCGCCACCAACATCGCGGCGGCCAAGGCGCATGCCGATAAGGGCCATCTCTCGATCGACTATCGCTGCACCACGGTGGAAGAGATGGACGTGCGCGAGCGCTTCGATATCGTGCTGGCGATGGAAGTGATCGAGCATGTCAGCGATGTCGGCGCGTTCCTCAATCGCTGCGCGGCGATGCTGAAGCCCGGCGGGCTGATGGTGGTCTCGACGCTCAACCGCAACTGGAAGAGCTTCGCACTCGCCATCGTCGGCGCCGAATATGTCCTGCGCTGGCTGCCGCGTGGCACCCATCAGTGGGACAAATTCGTCACCCCCGACGAACTCGCGCGCCATCTCCTCGCCAGCAAGCTCGTCGTCACCGAGGAAACCGGCGTCGTCTACAGCCCGTTCGCCGACCGCTGGAGCCTCTCGCCCGACATGGACGTCAACTACATGGTGGCGGCGGAGGAGGCGTAAGTCTTGAGAATCGGCGGTCGTCCCGGCGAACGCCGGGACCCATAACCACCGGACTTCGTGAGACGCGAGAAGGAATCGCGCCAGGCCGCATGCAATCCTGCCGGTTGACCGCGCGGGCCGCGGCCGGCACGGTGGCGCCGCTTCTCGCCGGCAACCGACTTTCCCTTACATGATCAGCACCGCCACGCTCTGGATTCCCTTCACCATCACGGCTGCGCTCGGCCAGGTCGCGCGCAACGCGATGCAGCGGCAATTGACCGGGCCGCTCGGCACCTGGGGCGCGACCAATATCCGCTTCCTGTTCGGGTTTCCGTTCTCGCTGGTGTTCTTCGCTGTCGTGATCGCCGCGACCGGCGATCATCTGCCATGGCCGAATGCGGCATTCTGGCCGTGGCTGCTGCTCGGCGCGTTGAGCCAGATCGTCGCCACCGGACTGATGCTGGTCGCCATGAACGACCGCTCCTTCGTGGTGACGACCGCCTATCTGAAGACCGAGGCGATCCAGACCGCGATCTTCGGCTTTGTGTTCCTCGGCGACCATTTGACTGATCTGAAGGTGGTCGCGATTCTGATCGCCACCGTCGGCGTGATCGTCACGGCGCTGCGGCCGGGCGGCGAAAGGAATTTCGCCGACCTGAAGCCGACCATTATCGGCCTGGTCGCCGCCGCCGCCTTCGCGCTGTCGGCAATCGGCTTTCGCGGCGCGATCATCACGGTGTCGGGCGTCTCGTTCGTGACCGCGGCGTCCTTTACGCTGGTATTCGGGCTGTTCGCGCAGACCGTGGTGCTGACGATCTATCTCCTGGCACGCGCGCCCGACGTGCTCGGCAGGATCCTCGGCCTGTGGAAGCCGTCGCTGTTCGCCGGCTTCATGGGCGCGTTCGCCTCGC
>JBDTKD010000531.1:0-9030 GCA_039935515.1 Bradyrhizobium sp. | reverse complement strand
CCAGCGCCGTACTGCGGCAGCGGCGCGACGGGCACACCTGCCCCCGTGCTGGTGATGTCGTCGAGCGTCTTCGCGCTCGCTGCGGAGACTGGCAACGGAGCGACGACCGAACAGGTCCCGGTGCTGGTGATGTCGGCGAGGGTCTCAACGCCCACGGCGCCGGGAGAGAGGATCCCCGCGCCGGTGCCCGTGACGTCGGCCAGCGTATCGACGCCCGCGCCGGTGATGGTCTCGGTGCCGCTTCCCGTGCTCGTGATGTCCGCAAGCGTCGTCGCGCCGGCGCCGCTCGATGGCGGCGCAAACAGGTATTCGGAGAGAAAGAAACTCACACCGGCACGAGGTTGTCGATGGCGTCGTATTGCCGATGGGTACCGATAAACCGGATGTAGACGACGCGATAAGGATAATTGATCCAGACCACGACGCGATACTTGTTACCGGCGATGTTGAACACCGCACGACCATCCTTGAGGATGCTGGCGTTGCGGACATCCCGTTTGACATCCGCAGGCTTCGCCCAATCGGCTTGCCTTACATTCCGAAACCACGCCATCACCGGCTCGCGGGCGTCGGCAACGGCTGCGCCACGGTTGAGAAAGGCCTTGATTGTGCTAAGTGCTATCACCCTCACGTTCCCACCCTATCATAGTCCCGTTTTGGGACCAAGGACCATTTTGACGGACGCAAACCTATCCACAATCGATCTAAAGTCACTTTTGCCAGGCTCGTTGCCCTCCCATCTCCATGCTAGAAGAGCGTCCAATCGGTCCCGACGAAGGAAACAGCATTGCCCGACGCCATTGAACTCCTGAAGATCCGCCGTTCGGTGAAGCCGCGCGAGATGAACGGTCCCGGCCCCTCGCCGGCCGAGCTGGAAACCATTCTGACCATCGGCGCACGGGTGCCCGATCATGGCAAGCTGACGCCGTGGCGCTTCATCGTATTCGAGGGCGACGCGCGGCTTCGCGCCGGCGCGATCATCGCCGACGTGTTCGTGCAGCAAAACCCCAACGCCACGCCGGCCGAAATCGACGCCGAGAAGCGCCGGCTGATGGATGCGCCACTGGTGATCGGCGTCGTCAGCTTCACGCGGCCGCATCCCAAGGTGCCGCCATGGGAGCAGCAGCTGTCGGCGGGCGCCAGCGCGATGAACATCGTCACCGCGGCAACCGCGCTCGGCTACGGGGCGAACTGGCTGACCGGCTGGTTCGCGTTCGATCGTGGCGTGCTGGACCGGCTCGGATTGAAGGCAGACGAAAAGCTCGCCGGCTTCATCCATATCGGCACCCCGTCCAAGCCGAGCGAAGACCGCCCGCGCCCGGCGCTCGCCGATATCGTGACCCGATTCTGACGGCTATAAATCGCTTTCCGGTTCACTCGAATCGATGTTGCTTGGCCCAAGGCCTCGTGGTTCGAGACGCGCGAAGACGCGCTCCTCACCATGAGGGTCTGGGCTTCGCCCAAGGCCTCGTGGTTCGAGACGCCCGCTGCGCGGGCTCCTCACCATGAGGGTCTGAGACCTCATCCTGAGGAGCATCGCGGAGCGATGCGTCTCGAAGGATGAAGCCACTAATGCGCGATGACTTCGACTTCGCCGTCGACGCCGGTGACGACGTTGAAGGGCCGCTCGTACACCTTGCCCTCGTTCTTGGCGATGGCGCGATATTCGCCTTCGGCGAGGATGACGCGGGGGAACGCTCCGATCGATTCCTTGATGACGTCGCCGCCCGGCGTGATCACCGACCAGGCGGTATTGGCGAGGGCCTCGCCGCCCTTGTCGTTGACGAGCTTCAAGGTGATGACCGCCGCGCGATGGCTGATGGTCACGTCGGTCAACTTGCCGGCCTGAACGCGGATATCGGAGCGCACCACGGAATTGGCGTCGCCGTAGTTTGAAACGATGTAGTAGGTCCCTTCCGGCAGCAGCGCGACTTCGCCGGCGGAGACACTCGGCACCAGCGGCGCGCGTTCGCCGACGTCGAATTGGCTGCCCTTGTAGATCGAAAACGCCACCTGGTTCTGCGGAATCCTGCTGGCGCCGACGCGGCCCTCGATGCGCAGACCGCCCGCCGGAAGCACGAAGGATTCGCGGTCGGTATCGGACTTCAGCGAGACCGGCCGCACCGCGCTAACCAGACCGAAGGCGACGTGGACGACATAATTGCCCGGCGGCAGCACGATGTTCGGCGCCGCGCTGTGTTCCTCGCGGATCAATTTGAAGGTGCCGGTCTCGTCCGGCCGGTCGGGAAACACCCGCCACACGAGGCCGCTGTTGATCACCGGCAGGTCCTTGCCGTAGCGCGCCGTCAGTGACAGTACCCCCTGGGCCGCGGTCGGGGCGCCCGGAGGCGGCGGCGCGCTCACCGGCGGCAACGCGGCAACGGGCGCCTGCATGAGTGGCGCGGGCAGATTGGGCACCGATGCCGGGCCTGACGGCGGCGCCAGGCTCATCGCGTCCGCCGGCGCTCCCGGGACCGATTCCGGAGGGACCGGCGGCGGCCGGTCGGTGAACATCTGGGCCGAAACCGAGGCCGGAATCGCCGCAGCCAGTAGGGCCAGCAGCGCCCATGCCGCGAGCCGGCGTCGGCCCCCTCCCGGTCCCAAGATGGCAAAACCCCCTGATGTCATGCCCCCTGCTCTTCACCGAAAACGCGGCAAATTCAAGCCAGCGGGCCAGCTTGCGGCGGCGAGCAATGGAACTTGCAAAAAGCCGAATGGTTATGCGGGGGTCGCGGTCCCGTCAAAATCCTTCGCTAGGTCGATCTGGCCGCGTCATAAACCATGCTAATTGTGAGTTCTGGCAAGCTCGGCCGGCGACGAATAGGCTTGCTCCCCAAGGAGAGTTCGGTGCTGGAGAATTTGATTGGCCGTGGCCAGAATGGCTCCAACGGCAACAAGGTGGGGCTCGGGGCCACGCGTCGACCGGTGATCGGCCTGGCGCTCGGCGGCGGCGCCGCACGTGGATTTGCCCATATCGGCATTGTCAGGACGCTGATTGCCCATGGTATCGTGCCGAATGTCGTGGTCGGCACTTCGATCGGCGCGGTCGTCGGTGGCGCCTATGCGGCGGGTCATCTGGACCAGATTGAAGAGTGGGCGCGCAGCCTGCACCCGCGAAATATCCTCGGCTACCTCGATATCCGCCTCAACGGTTCGGGCCTGATCGGCGGTGCCAAGCTCGCTGCCCAGCTCGAAGCCGCGATGGGCCAGACCCTGATCGAGGAGCTGCCGCTGAAATTTGCCACGGTCGCGACCGAAGTCCGCACCGGCCACGAGATCTGGCTGACCCACGGCCGCATCGTCGACGCCATGCGCGCCTCTTATGCGCTGCCCGGGATCTTTTCGCCGGTCATGGTGGGCGACCGCTGGCTGGTCGACGGGGCGCTGGTCAATCCGGTGCCGGTGTCGACGGCGCGGGCGTTTGGCGCGGAGATCGTCATTGCCGCCAACCTGTCGAGCGACGTATTTGCGCACAGCACGACGATTTATTCCCACGGCCCCGCGGCCGAGGTCAGCGTGATGCCCGCGGCTGAAGCTGCGATCGAGCCCGCCCCACCCAAACGCGGCCTCAGCAAGTTTTTTTCGCCCGAGCGCACCGTGAAGCGCGAATTTTTCGGAGGCGGCGGCCGGCCGGGCATTTCCACCGTGATGGTGGATGCCTTCAACATCATGCAGGACCGCATCACCCGGGCGCGGCTCGCCGGCGATCCGCCCGACCTGCTGATCTCGCCCCGCGTCGGTCAGATCGGCTGGTTCGATTTTCACCGCGCCGATGATCTGATCGAACACGGCGCGCGCGCGGCCGAGCGCGCCATCGAGTCGATCCAGGAGGCGATCCACATTCTTGCCCCCGGCGGGACGGTCGACAAGGCGCCCTGATCGCGCCCGGTCAGGCGGTCTTGATATAATCGCGCAGCGCTGCCTGCTCGGCCTCGTATTCCCCGAGCCGCCATTTGACGATATCGCCGATCGAAATCACGCCGACGACCCGGCCGTCCTCAATCACCGGCAGATGCCTGAATTTACCCAGCGTCATCGTCTCCATGATCGAGGCGACCGTATCGGACTGCCGGCAGTTCACGACCTTGCGCGTCATGACCGCATCGACCGGCTCGTCGAGCGCGGCCGCACCGCGGTCGCCGAGCACGCGCACGACGTCGCGCTCCGACAGGATGCCCTCGAGGCGCCCCTTGCTCATCACCAGCAGCGCGCCGATCTTCCGCTCCGCCAGAATCTTGATCGCGGCCGAGAGTGTGGCCTCCGGCTCGACGCTCTGGACTTGGTGACCTTTGGAATCGAGGATTGCACGTACCGTCATTGCGGCCTCCCTGAGATAGATCGCTCCCGTTGAACGGGCGCGATCATTGTTCCCTTGAGTCTTCAATCAACAGAACAGCGTCGATCTCGTTGCGGGCGCATTCGGCAAAAACCGGCATCTGGTACGCTCACGGCCGTAAACCTTTGCGTCGCAAGGCTGCAGATGATGAATGAAATCGCGATGCGCCGCAAGCGACGATCAACCGGGATCCGCAAGGTCCTGCGATGACGCATCCGCAGCATTGGCGGTCGCGCGCGGGATCGGATCGAACAGCGAAAACAGCAGCAGGCCGGCGAAGAAGCCGCCGATATGGGCCTGCCAGGCCACGCTGCCGCCCTCGGCGCCGATCGAGATCGATCCGATGCCGAAAATGATATTGACGCCGAACCAGACCGCGAGAAAAGCCAGCACCCGACCATCGCGCAATGCGCGCGTCAGCGGAAGCGCCGGCACCCGGGCGGCGGCATCGGCATCGCCGCGGCTGAAGGAGAGAAAGCTGCCCCG
Organism: Bradyrhizobium sp.; assembly: GCA_039935515.1. Taxonomy (GTDB): domain Bacteria; phylum Pseudomonadota; class Alphaproteobacteria; order Rhizobiales; family Xanthobacteraceae; genus Bradyrhizobium. The sequence goes on along the minus strand of JBDTKD010000531.1, from coordinate 4,208 downwards.
CACGAAGGCAAACCGGATTGCCGCCGCCATCGTGCCGGACACCGACGCCGAGGCGCCGATCATCGGCGCCACCGCGTGCTCGTGGGTGACGAGATGCGCCAGCGCCCCCGCTACCGCCGTCACCGCCATGAACACAAAAAACCGGGTCGCGCCGAAGCGGCGCGCCAGCGCGCTGCCGAACGGCAACAGCCACAGAACGTTGAAGCCGATGTGGCTGAGATTGGCGTGCAGCAGCGAATAGGTCACGAAGGTCCAGACCTTGGCGCCGGCGCCGCCGGGAAAGGTGACGTCCAGCAGCGTCGAATCGTAACGCTTCGGGATAAATCCGAACATCTCGATGACGAGATCGTCGATATCGACCGGCAACAGCATCCGGACGAGATGGATCACCGCCAGCAACGCGATATAGGCGGTCAGGGCGCCCGGCAGTGTCAGGATCGGCTCGCGCGGGGCTTCCTGCGGCAATTCCGGCGTCGGTTCTGGTGAAAATTCCAAGGAGTCGAAGACCTCACGCGGCGGCTCGAACGAGCGATTGCGCCCCAATAGGCGGCTTGGCGTGGCGGCGCAAGGGTGCAAATGGGTCTATCGAGCCGCCTTCCGCCAGGAGTGACGGTTCGATCCGCCCCGAACTTCGGATCTGTACAATCGAGCCGAAATCCCGGATCACGTCGGGCAGGTTCTCCCCGATCCGAAGCATCGTATCGCCGACAAACCGATATGCCAGCAATCGGCATGGGGTGGCTGCCGTATGCGGCCACACGCAAAAGCCGCCAAGGTTTCCCTCGACGGCTTGTGCCGTTGCGTTGTGTTTGCGTGGCGGCTTGCGGCGTCGGGCGGCGCTCGAACGCCGCCGTGCCTTGCCTCGCCATTGGGCGCACGTCCGCCGGTGCGTCGCCAATTTGTCGGGCCAACGATCCCCGATAGCGCATAACGTGTCACCGGCGACGATGCTGTTCAAGCCAGCGTTGCTGCCCTATCGATGAAAAGCAACGAAGAGAGAGCCCTGAGAAAGCTCTCCCTCGATTGTGCTGATCTTTTGGCGCAGGGCCAGCCGGGTGACATCCCCACCCCTCCCCGCGCGGCGACCAAAGCTGTTGGAACCATCCTGTGTAACAACCCCGTCGGCCCCTGGAGAAAACCGCCGGGTGCTGCAATGCGGGCGACCTTAGCAGCCCCGCGCCGGGCGCCAATCGGGTCGTTAATTTAACGTTAACGCGGCAGCGCGCCGGCCGATGCCGGACCGTGATAGGCTCGGCGGAAAGCGGGGCACCCCATGCAGCGGCGCAAGTTCATCGCACTTCTGGTCGCCGCCCCCGCCGTCTGGCCAGTTGTATCGCAGGCCAGGGAGCCCGATCGAATCCGCAAGGTCGGCGTTTTGTGGGGACAGGCGCACGATCCTGAATGGCTGGAGCGCTTCGCGGCCTTTACCCAGCAACTGCAGAAGCTGGGCTGGACCGAAGGAAAGAACATCTCGTTCGAGATCCGTCACGCGGCGGGAAAGCCGGATCAATTTCCCGCCATAGCGACCGAGCTGGTCGAGGCGAACCCGGATGTAATACTGGCGGGCACCGCGGGCCTTGCGGCCATCGCCCGCAAGGCCACCAACACCATTCCGATCGTTGTCGTGAACGCCGGCGAACTCGAAGGGACCGGACTGATAGCAAGCTTGCGCAGGCCCGGGGGAAACGTCACCGGCACACAAATCCTTTCACCCGAGTTGATGAGCAAGCGCGTCGAAATCCTGAAGCAACTGGTGCCGGCCCTCACTCGGCTTGGAATTTTGGAGCCGATCACGCCAGCCGGAATTACCACGCCCCACTATATCGAGGTGCTCGATGATGCCGCCCGCTCACTTCAAATCCGGATTCATCGGGTCGCGGTCTTCAGTCCGGCCGAGTTCACCGCGGCCTTTTCAACATTTGTGCAAGAAGGCGATCAGGCCGCCCTTGTCATCTCCAATCCGCTATCGTTCGCAAACCGGGCCGAGCTCGCCCGCGCCGCGGCACAAAGTCGCCTTCCAACCATCTATGAAGTGAGATCCTTCGCCGCCGCCGGGGGGCTCATATCCTATGGTCCGGATTTTGTGCAGCTCGCGCGTGACTCGGCAAGCTACGTCGATGAAATCCTGAGGGGTACCGCACCGGGGGAGCTTCCGGTGCAGCAACCAACGAAATTCGAACTGGTCGTCAATCTCAAGGCCGCCAAGGCACTCGGATTGACACTCCCGGAATCGTTCCTTTTGCGAGCCGACGAGGTCATCGACTGAGGCTTCGGTTGCCGATCATTGAAACTTGATCATGTCGATGCTGGTCAGGGTGACCTTGTACACGATCGAGCTCGTCAAGATGTATGCCGTGGCCTGATCCTCATAGGCGTTGTTACCCGCCATTCCATCCACCGGCACGACCACCTTGAAACCGCGCAGTGCGGCCATGACGGAGGTGAAGAGGACGCCATTATGCGACGCGACACCCACCGGGACGAGGGTTGTGATCCCCTTGTCCTTCAGGATCTTCTGAAGGCCGGTATCCTTGTCGCCGAGCATGAACTTGTCGACAAACGATGTCACCACGGGCTCGTTGCCTTTCGGCGCCAGCGCCGGAACATAATCGCCAATCACCGGATTTGGGAACGTCGCCGGTGACGGGCTGGGGAACAGGCTGTAGATCACGGTGACGCCGCTCGCGCGGGCAGCCGTGAGTAGCTTTTCGATCTTGGGAATGGCAGCGACGCACCGCGGGCGTCTTTGCTCGTTACAGGTCTGCTTGATGATGTCGACCATGAGAATCGCGGTGGTCTTCGGATCAAGTGCAACACTTTCGAGTTTCGGCGGCGGCGGCGCCTTTACCTGTGCCCATTCGTCGATGATGGTCTCGGCAGACGACGGCACCGCATAACTCAATACTGCCGCAAGTGCCGCGAGCGGCAACAGATAGCGCATCTTGAACATGGTTTCCTCCCAGGCTGTTTTTTGCCCAAGGGATCAATATTCGCTGGTGCCGTCAAGCGTATGCTCCTCAACCCTTAGCAGCACGCGGGGCGCGTCACCCACCGCCTGGATCCCCCGCTTTTCGCGGAGAATGACGGATCGTGCCATCCCTCGGCAGCGGCGCGAATTGGTAAATTTAACGTTAACGACGCAAGTGACCGCGTCCGCGGCGCGAAAACGCGCCGGCGGCATGGACGCTGCAAAGCCCCTCCTGCAAAACAAACACGGGAATGCGCGTGCGCAAAAGTGGGACAGAACTGTCCCGCCGGACCGGACGCCGGGCAAGGTAGAGGATGAAACATCCGTCGAGCCGCGAGTTCTACACCTATTGGAATGACAAGCGGGGCGCCGCGCGGGCGCCGGACCGCAGCGAGATCGAGCCGGGCGCGGTGCGCGGATTGCTCGGCGACATCTTTGTACTCTCGTATGATGCAACCGACGGCTACCCGTTTCGCGTCGCCGGGACGCGGGTTTGCGCCCTGCTCGGCTGCGACCTGAAGGATCGCGGCTTTTCGACGCTGTTTGCAGCCGAGAGCCGCCGCGAGATCGAGGACATCATCACGGTCGTGGCTGAAGAGACCCTGGCCGCGGTCGCCGGCATCACCGCGACCGCGCAGGACGGTTCGCCGGCGAATCTCGAACTGCTGCTGCTGCCGTTCAATCCCCGCGCCCATGTGCCGATGAGTCTGACCGGATTGCTGGCGCCATTCGGCGACGGACACGGCCGGCTGCGCGACTTCAAGCTGACGTCGTGGCGCTATCTCGCCCACCCGGCGCAGCGTCTCGTTCCCCGCGCCTTGAAGAAACTCGCCGTCGCGCGCGGCTTCATGGTCTATGAGGGCCTGCGCTAGGCCCCTGTTTACAAAATTGCATAGCTTGCGGCCTGGACGTCCCGGTGCGCCGCTCCACGTTCCGGCTTGACTCACACATATCTCGGTGGTTATACGTCAATCGATAGCCAGCAGGTTATCGATCGCAAATGCCGAACGCTTCCGATGTGCTGTTCAGAACGCTCGCCGATCCGACCAGGCGAGCCATCTTCGAACGACTGTGCCGCGAAGGAGAGCAGACGGTGACGGCTCTGACGGCCCGGTCCGGCGTCTCCCAACCGGCCGTGTCCAAGCATCTCCGACTTCTGAAGCAGGCGGGGCTGGTACGCGATCGCCGTGCCGGACGCCAGACCCACTATAGCGCCCAGCTCGGTGTGCTTGCCTCCCTG
>JBDTKD010000530.1:0-15032 GCA_039935515.1 Bradyrhizobium sp. | reverse complement strand
CGCGAGGCCGTTGGCGGTACCATGTCAGGCATCCACGGCGCAGCGATGGGAGGGGCGCCCTTGGCCATGCCGCGATTGTTCGCGCTACGCATAATGTGTCCGTCCTTAAAATTCGGAAAGGTCTCGCGCAATAACAAGCCGCTGAATCTCGCTGGTTCCCTCGACCAGGGTCAGAACCTTGGCCTCGCCGAGCAGCCCGGAAACATCATATTCTTCGAAGACCCCGTAGGCGCCGTGGATCTGAATGGCGAGAGTGGCCGCCTCGACCGCGAGCTCCGAGGCGAACAGCTTGACCATCGAGGTCTCGCCCCGGAACGATCGCCCCTCATCGACGAGCTTCGCTGCGTCCTGAATCATGAGTTCCGCAGCGTAGCATTTGGTCAGGATGTCAGCGAGCGGGAAGGACAAGCCCTGGTTCTGAAGGATATCGTGCCCGAACAGCTTTCTGTTCGAACCATAGTCAATCGCCAGCCGCGTTGCCTTGCGTGCGAGTCCCAGCGCGGTTGCCGCAACCAGCACGCGGCCGATCGCAAGCGTGGTAAGGATCTGCTTCAGGCCGTCGCCGCGGTTGCCGATCATCGAGCTTTTGGGCAGGCGGCAACCGTCGAAGAACAACTCGCAGGAAGGAGCAATCCGCCAGCCGATCTTGCGGCCCGGTCTGCCGATCGAGAATCCCGGTGTGCCGACCGGCACGGCGAACGTCGACAATCCCCTGGGGCCCTTGTCTGGATCGGTGACCGCGACAACCGTCGTCAATCCATGGAGCGGAGTGCCGGCATTTGTGGAAAACACTTTCGATCCGTCCAGCACGAAGTCATTGCCGTCTTGGCGAGCGCTGGTCTTGATTTGCGCCACGTCTGAGCCGCCGTGCGGTTCCGTAACGCCGAAAGATGCCAGTGTTTCGCCGCGGCACAGCGGACCAAGCCATTGTTGTTTGATCTGGTCAGAGCCGAACCGGGCAAGCACGGTCATCGGTGCACTGTTGCAGAGAAAGATGGCGGCGAAGCCCGGCTCCGTTTCCGCCAGCCGGGCACTCAATAGCGCGGCGCCGCGTGCGCCCAACCCGCCTCCGTCAAAAACCGGATCGTAGGCGACCCCCATGAATCCGGCGTTGGCGAAGGCCTGCACAATCGGGGTGGGGAACTGGTGCTCCCGCACATAGGCGCCGATCGAGGGCTTCATTTCTCGCTCAATGAAGCGGTCGGCGGCCGTCAGCAGCGCGGCTTCATCTTCCGTAAGTTCGACCGGCATCCCGTCACCTCGATGGTATCGTAATAATATATCAGTGATTTCGTAACTTTTCAAAGTGGGGCCAACCGAGCCCAGCCAGACTGGCTTCCTCCGTTTTATCGCCGCTTTTGCCACCCTGTTGACAGCGATCTGGAAATATCTCTAATATATTACCGAAAAAGAGAAAGCCGATGGCAGAAAAAAGGGACCGGCGGGCGCAGCTCGCCCTCGACACCGACGTGCTGGTTGTCGGCGGTGGCGCGGCCGGCGTCGCCGCGGCATTCACGGCAGCCAAGGCGGGCGCCCGTGTTCTGCTGCTGGAGAAATACGGATTCTGCGGCGGCGCCGCGGTTGCCGGATTGTCCGGAACGGTCTGTGGTCTGTACGCGGCGACCGAGGGCGCAGCGAAACCTCCCGAGCAGGTGGTATTCGGCTTTGCCGGCCGGTTCGTCGACGCGATGAAGGCCAAAGGCGGCATCACCGAACCGCAACGATACGGCAATACCTATACGCTGACGCACGATCCCCTCGTCTGGCGCGAAGCCGGCGATCATTTCCTTGAGGAAGCGGGCGTTCGGGTCCTATTCCACACCACGGTTATTGACGTGCTGACCGAAGGCGAGCAGGTCCGTGGCGTGCTGGCCTGGACCAAGCAGGGGCGGGCGGAGATCCGGGCCCGGCTGACCATCGATGCGAGCGGGGACGCGGATGTTGCCGCACTCGCCGGCTTTGAGACCTTCATGGGCCAGGACGGCAAGGTTCAAAATCCGACCATGCTGTTTCGCCTGATGGGCGTCGATATCGAGCGGCTTCGCGCGCAGTACGGCAACGACACCATCATGGGCGATGAAGTTTCGCAGATGATCCGCAATTTGCATAACAGCAGGGAGTATGACCTTCCGCGCTCCAAGATTTTCCTGTTCTCGACGCCTCGCCCGAACGAACTGCTCTGCAATTGCACGCGTATCATCGGCCGGGACGGCCGTGAGCTGAATCCGTTGCTGGTCGAGGATATTACGGAAGCGGAGATCCAAGGCCGCAAGCAGGTCCGTGAATACGCAAGGTTCTTCAAAGCCCGCCTGGTGGGTTGCGAAGAATCGTTCGTCAACGACACCGGTGTGCAGGTCGGTGTGCGCCAGACCCGGCAGATCAGGGGCGTCACAACCCTTAACAACGAAGACGTCGTGGCCGGCGCCAGGAGCAAGCACGCCATCGCGCGGTCGGCATGGCCGATCGAGCTGCATTCCGGCGAAAAACCACAGCTCAAATGGCTGCTCGATGACTATTACGACATCTCCTACGAAAGCTTCGTTCCGGTCGCGGGCGAGGGGTTCCTGGTTGCTGGGCGCTGTCTTTCGGCCGAGCACGAGGCGATGGCCTCCGCGCGGGTCACGGCACAATGCTTTTCCTATGGCCAGGCCATCGGCATGGCGGCGGCGATGTCGCTGCGCGATGGGACCTCGCCCCGCAAGCTTTCGGTCTCCGACCTCCGCGACGCGTTGCGCAAGGATGGCGCTGTGATCTGAGATCAATCGATATGCGACGGCCCAACAGCGGCGACGGGCTGGACATCAAACAAGACATAGCCGCCAGAGGGGTCGAGGAAATGAAGAGCATCTTCAAGGGTTGTCTGGCAGTCGGTCTGCTGGCGGCTGCAATTCCCAATTTTGCCTTTGCGCAAACCGGAACGGTGAAGCTTGGGCAGATCGAAGCTCAGACCGGACCGAACGCCATCTATGGCTACATGTCATCCCAAGGCGTTCCGATCGCCGTCGATGAGATCAACAAGGCCGGCGGCTTCAAGGTCGGTGACACCACCTACAAACTGGACCTGATCGCGCCTGACACTCGCGGCGACCCGAAAGAGGCAACGATCGAGCTCAAGAAGCTGCTGGAACAGGACAAGGTCAAGTTCGTGTTCGGGCCGTTTCTGTCCAACGTCTTTCTCACCATCTATCCCTATGCCAAGCAGTTCAACGGGAAATTCCTGATGCTCGGCGGCGGTACGCGGATTCACGATTACGTCGGTCAACCCGGCAACGAGTTCCTCATCCGAACCTGGAACTGGGACGCCGGTCCGAAGGGTTTTGGCGAGAAGATGGTCGACTACCTGATCAAGACGGCGCATCCCAAGAAAGTGGCGATGCTGTTCCAGAACGATTCCGGCGGCAAGGTGCTCGGCGACATCTACGAGCCGATCTTCAAGGCCCACGGCATCGAGACCATGACCGAATATTTCGAACCGGGCACCAAGGACTTCTCGCCCGTACTGGCCAAAATCGCCGAATTCCATCCGGACTATCTGTTCCCGGGTTATTCCGACGCGGCGTTATACGACATCGTGCGGCAATCGATCGAAGGCAACTACTCAAAGAAGTTTTTTCTCGTACGCGGATCCATCGGACCGGGCCTGAAGAACAAGGACGGCCTGGAAGACTACATCGTCTATGTACCAAAGGACTTCGAAGAGGCCGAGAAGAAGGAGCCCAAGGTCAAGCATTTCATCGACGCCTATAAAGCCTTCTACAAGCGCGATTTCCCGTACGATCAGGCGCCGCTCTGCTCGTCGTCCTGCTACGATCACGTCTATATGCTGGTCGCGGCGATGCAGAAGGCCGGCACGGTCGACGACGTCGAAAAAATCCGCGCCGCGCTTCTTTCCATGACCTATCAGGGCATGTGGAAGATCAGCTTCGATGATCATGCCGAGCAGGTATTCGACTTCGACATCGTTCATTTGAGGAAAGGCGGCGCCAAGGAGGTGGTGCACGTCGAGCCATAAGCATGACGCAGGTTGTTGTCGGGCAGATCCTCAACGGCATTATCCTCGGCTCGCTTTACGGAATTATCGCGCTCGGCGTGACAATGACGTTCGGCATAACCGGTATCGTGAATTTCGCGCTTGGCCAGTTCATGATGATCGGCGCCTATGCGACCTGGTATTTTACCGATCTGGCGATGTTGCCTTTTCCGGTTGCGGTGGTGTTTGCGGTGGCGCTTGCCGCCGTGGCCGGGCTGGTCGCCGACCAGGCGATGTTTCGGTTCACGCGAAACAATCTGGTCAACGGCCTGCTGGTATCGATTGGCCTGATTTCCGTGATGGAGAGCGGCGCTTTGCTGCTGTTCACGACAACGCCCAAGAACATGGACGTGGTCATCGCGGGATCGCTCACTCTCGGATCGATCACGCTGCCGCGCATGAAAGTGGTGGCGTTCCTGCTGTTGGTGGCGGTGATCGGGCTGACCTGGCTCGGGCTGTCGCGCGCCTGGCTCGGCCGTGCGACCCGCGCCTACGCGCAAAATCCGGAAGCCGCCATGCTGATGGGGGTTCCCACCAAGGCGCTGCAGACCGCGGTCGTAGTCTATTCCTGCGCCCTCGCTGGCTTCGGCGGCGCGCTTTACGCCTGTCTGTTCTCGCTCGAACCGTCGTTGGGCGGCTTGTTTATCCTCAAGGGGGTGGAAGCGGCGATCCTTGCCGGCGTCGGCAATCTGCTTGGCGCGCTCGCCGGCGGCGTGATGCTGGGAGTGACCGAATCGGTTGGCTCGCTCTATCTGCCGTCGGCGTTCCGCGACGCCTATGGCCTCGTATTCCTGGTCGCGATCCTGTTGTTTCGGCCGGCTGGCCTGTACGGGAGCCAGAAGTGAAGACGCTGCTGTTCCTGGTTCCTCTGTACCTGCTGCCGCTGGTGGTGCGAAGCGATGTGGTTCTGACCATCCTCATCTTCACCTTCGTGCTGAGCATTCTGGCGATCGGATTCAACGTCGTATTCGGCGGCGCCGGACAATTGACCATGTTCCATGCCGCCGCTTTCGGCATCGGCAGCTACGTCACGTTTCTCTCGATGCTGCGATTTGGCATTTCGTTCTGGCTGGGCTATCTCGTGGCGGTCCTGATCGTCGTCTTGATTTCGATCCTGATCGGCTGGATATGCTTCAAGTTCCGGCTGAAGGAATTCTACTTTGCCGTTGTAACGCTCGCTTTCGCCGAACTGTGCCGGCTGGTGGCGATGAACTGGACCAGCGTGACCAACGGAACGCTGGGTATGCTGGTTCTGGAAAAGCCGACTGTCTGGCTCCCCGGAAGCGGCGTCGTGCGGATCGAGCAAACCGTTCCCTGGTATTTTCTCACCCTGGTTTGCCTGACCGGAGTTCTGATCTTTTCAGTGCTCCTGATGCGGTCGTGGATCGGCCGAAATTTCTCGGCGATACGCCTCAATGAGGACCTCGCGCAGACACTTGGAATAGACACTTTTCGCTACAAGTTGCTGGCGTTCACGATTTCGAACGTGATCGCCTCCTTTGCCGGCGCACTTTACGGCTTCTACACCGGCTATATCGAACCGGCCTATCTTGCCGTGACCCAGGCGCTCGACGCCATCGCCATGGTGCTGCTTGGCGGGGTGTCCACGATACTGGGGCCGGTCGTTGGCGCGCTGGTCCTGACCTCGCTGCCGCATTTGATCGAGCTGCCCGCAGAAATACGCGTCGCGGTCTACGGCATGATCCTTATCCTCGTGATCCTGCTGATGCCGCGTGGAATCGTCGGTCTCGCCGCCGGGCTGTCCAGGGGGCGGGTCAATGCTGCTTAAGGTCGAAAATCTCACGAAACGCTTCGGCGGCCTGATCGCGGTGTCGGATGTGTCATTTGCGATCAACAAAGGCGAGATCGTAGGGATATTCGGGCCCAACGGATCGGGAAAGACCACGCTGCTCAGCCTGCTGGCGGGGTTGCTGCCGCCCAGCGCCGGCCGGGTTTTCTGGAAGGGCCGGGATATTGCGGGCGCACGGCCTGACGTCATTGCGGCGCTGGGCGTGATCAAGACCTTTCAGAATCCGCAGTTGTTTTCCGAACTTTCGGTCCTGGAGCACGTCATGATCGCGAGTTTCCTCGCGTTCACGCGGATGAAGGGCCACGGCCGCCTGCGCAGCTTCCTGTCGCCAGGCAAGGGCGAGGCGATCCTGCGCGCGCGGGCGGAAAAGGCGCTGACACTCTGCCGCTTGCAGGATTCCTCCAGCAAGCCGGCCGCCGAATTATCCTATGGCGAGGAAAAGATGCTTGGCGTCGCGATGGCGATGATGTGCGAGCCGGAGCTGTTGCTGCTCGATGAACCGGCATCCGGGCTCGGGAACGATGAAGTTCATAATCTGGAGAGCGTGCTCCGAGATCTGCGGACGCACGGAACCACATTGTGCATCATCGACCACAAGGTGGCGTTTCTGGCCAGGTTTGCCGATCAGGCGATCGCACTCCAGCAGGGCTGCAAGATCGCCGAAGGCCTTCCGCACGATGTGCTGGCCGATCCCGGCGTGGTCAAGGCCTATCTCGGACGAGGCCATCATGCTTGAGCTTTCAGCCATATCCGCGCACTACGCCAAGAATCAGGTCTTGCGCGCGGTCGATCTCTCGGTTGCGGCGGGCGAGGTGGTGGCACTGATCGGAGCCAACGCGGCCGGCAAATCGACGACGATGCGCCTGATCGCCGGGTTGAAGCGCGCCAGCTCCGGCTCGATCAAGCTGGACGGTATCGAAATCGAATCGATGTCGACGCCCCGGCGCGTCAGTCTTGGCATCGCATTGGTGCCCGAGGGCCGTCAGGTCTTTGCCCAATCCACCGTCCTCGAAAACCTGACGATGGGGGCCTATCACCGCTCTGACCGCAACGATATCCAGCGCGATATCGATGCCATGTTCGCAATGTTTCCGAGGCTCGGCGAGCGTTGCAACCAGCGGGCCGGCCTGATGTCCGGTGGCGAGCAGCAGATGGTGGCGATCGCGCGCGGCCTGATGGCGAAGCCGAAGTGCCTGCTGCTTGACGAACCCACGCTTGGCCTCGCCCCTGTCATCGTCGACGAGATATCCCTCACCATCGTGAAACTGGCGCGGGAAGGCATGACGATTTTGCTCGCCGAGCAGAATGCGGCGATGGCGCTCGAGGTCGCAAGCCGGGCCTACGTGCTCGCCGCCGGTGCGATCTCAGCCGAAGGCACCCCGGAACAGTTGAAAGCGTCACCGGTCGTCGAGCAATTGTACTTCGGCGCTGCGCCAGCGGAGGCGTCCCATGCTTGATGTCAGCAGCCGCGGTCGTATCGGTGTCGTTTCGTTGAACCGGCCGGAGCGGCGCAATGCGATGGATCGCGAACTGGTCACGGCGCTGGTCGGGGCGGTTCGGCGCCTTGACAGGGATCCGCTGATTGCCGCCATTGTTCTCAGGGGCGAACCGCCCGGGTTTTGCGCCGGCAGCGACCTGAAATTCATCGGTCGACTTTCGCTCGAGGATATCAGCCGCTTCGAAGCCGAGACCGGCGACATGGCGCGGCTTCTCGGCTGTCTCCGCAAGCCGGTGATTGCTTCGGTCGAGGGTTTCGCACTCGGCGGTGGATTTATTCTGGCCGCGTCCTGTGACCTCGTCGTTTCTGCCGGTACCGCGCGGTGGCATCTGCCGGAAGTTCCGATCGGCTGGCTGACGCCGTGGGGACTGGGGGCCCTGATTTCGAGGGTAGGTGCGGTCTCCGCGCGAAAGCTCTGTTTCGCCAGCGAAGAGTTCGACGGGTACGAGGCGAAACGCCTCGGTGTTGTCGATCATCTCGCGGAACCCGGTCACGCCGACGAAGTGGCAATGGCGCTGGCGGACAGGCTGGCGGTTCTTCCTGCGGCGGCGGTCGTCGCCACCAAACGCTTCTTCATGCCTGACATTCTCGGGGACGCTGAAGCCCTTGATATCCAGGCGAACGAAGCGTTTGCCGACAATTGCCGTCATCCCGTAGCACGCGCGACGCTTGAGCGATTTGGCAATAGATGACGAAGAGGCAGCGAAAGGTCGCCCGATGTTGAAACGCAGACAACAAGGTCAAGTCGCGATTCTGACCATCGATCGCTCGAACCGGCGCAACGCGCTGGGCAGCGAGTTGATGCAGGCTTTCAGCGACGCCTTCGCCGAAATCGATCGCGACGACGGGGTCGCCGCCGTCGTCATTTCAGCGACCCCTCCCGGCTTCTGCGCCGGCAGCGATCTCAAGGAACTGGCGACCATGGACATCGCGCAGATGTGCGCGCATGAGGCCGAGACGGCCCGGGTCGTGCGCGCCATCGGATTTATGGAAAAGCCCGCTGTTGCCGCCGTCAGCGGGTTTGCGTTGGGCGGCGGCGTCGGTCTCGCGGCCGGCTGCGATTTGATCGTAACGCATTCCGAATGCCGCTGGCATATGCCGGAGGTACCGAACGGGTGGCTGCCGCCGTGGGCGCTGGCGTCGCTGAGCGTGCGGATTGGACCGGTTGCGGCCCGGCGTCTGGTGTGGGCGAGCGAGCCGATCACGGGAGCCGAAGCCTACGATCTGAAGCTCGCCGACTATCTGGTGCCGCTGTCCGACGTCGAGCGCGAAGCAATTGCCCTCGCAGAGCGGCTCGCGGCGCTGCCGCGGGTAGCCGTGGCGAGCACGAAACGCTTCTTTACGCCCCTGATCAACGGCAACGCCGAGGCCAGCGACATGCTTGCAAACCGGATTTTTGCCGAGAACTGCCAGGACGACGCATCGAAGGCGACGCTACGAAAATTCGGCATGAAAATCTAAATCCGCGGGGGAATATCCGATGAACAAGTTCTGTTCGGCAGAGACTGCAGTTGCAACCATCAAGAATGGCCAGACAGTTGCCGGCGTCGGCGTGATCGGCTGGATCACGCCGGATTTGGTCCTCAAAAGCCTTGCCGCGCGCTTTCTCAGCGAAGGCAGTCCGCGCGATCTGACGTTTTACTTTCCTTGCGGGACCGGAGACGGCGTCGGCATTCGCGGCATGGATCACGTCGCCATCGAAGGTTTGATGAAGAGGATCGTGTCCGGCTCCTATATAAGTCCGCTGAACCCCGCGACCGGCAAGCGTCCGGAACTGATGCGGCTGATCCACGAGAATGCGATCGAGGCCTATAGCTGGCCGATCGGCGCCAGCATGCATTGGCTGCGGGAGGTCGCGCGCCGCAGCCCAGGCTATATGACCGAAATCGGGCTGGGCTGCTATATCGATCCGGATCAGACCGGCGGTCGTCTGACCGCGCGTTCCCTGGACAATCTGGTCGACAGGATTGAATTCCGCGGCAAGCCATATCTGTTTTATCCGACCTGGAACATCGACGTCGCCATCATCCGGGCGGGGGAGGCCGATGCGGCCGGCAATCTGTCGTTCGAAAGCGAAGCGTTGCTGTCCTCCTCGCTGGCGCTGGCGCTGGCGACCAAGGCCTGTGGCGGGCGGGTGATTGCGCAGGTATCGCGGCGCGTGGAGCGTGGAACCCGTCGCGCGCAGTCGGTTAGAATCCCGGGGGCGCTGGTTGACCATGTCGTGCTCGATCCGGCGCAGATGATGACGACGGACGTCGCGCATGATGCCGCCTATCTCGGCGGACAACCCTTCGATTTGTCCAAGATCCCGGCGGTGCCGTTCGGTCCGGACAAGATCATCGCCCGCCGTGCGGCACAGGAGATCAAGCCAGGCGTCGTCAGCATTTTCGGCTTCGGCGCGTCCTCCGACACCCCTCTGGTGATGGCGGAACAGGGCGCCTTCGACAATGGCAGAATAGAGGAATATGCCTTCACGACCGAGCACGGTCCGTTCGGCGGCCTCGTGATGAGCAACTGGCAGTTTTCGGCAAACCGCCATCCGGAAGCTCTGCTCGATGGTCTGTCGCAGTTCGATTTCATCGATGGCGGCAACTGCGAGTTTGCGGCGCTGGCATTCGCGCAATTCGATTCAGCCGGGAACGTCAATGTAAGCAAGTTTGGCAGCTTCAATCCCGGCGCCGGCGGGTTTATCGACATCGCCCACAATGCCCGCCACTTGCTGTTCGCGGGCACGTTCACCACGGCGGGGCTACAGATCGAAACCGATCAAAACGGGCTGAACATCCGCAAGGAGGGCAAAGTCCGGAAATTCGTCCACGGCGCCGAGCAGATCACCTACCCCGTGCGCAATGGGGTCATCAATCGCGGTCAGCGCGCCCAAATCATTACCGAGCGTGCCGTCTTCGAAGTGACCGCTCAAGGTCTGGTGCTAACGGAAGTGGCAAAGGGCGTCGACGTCAGGAGGCACATCATCGAGCAGATGGAGTTTCCCCCGGCGCACATTATCGATCGGCCGAAGCCAATGGATGACGCATTGTTTGCGCACTGAGAGCCGTCGAGAAGATCGCGATGCGCGACCAGCGAGTTCTCCAGGTCTGGTGGCCATCCCAGCCTACGTTTGCACGGATGCTCAATTCGAGATGGGGGGCGTCAGCATGATGCGCCCATACCAAAGAGTGAACAGGAAAAAGCTGCCAATCCACAGTACGGCGGAAATCTGAATCAGCGCGAGAGACGATCCGCTGATCGCCGCCACCACGCGCACCATGGCGGCCAGGACCACAAGCAGATAGATAAGAACCGTGATCCGATCCGCCCTGAGTGCGCGGGCGCTGTGGCCGAACGAGACCCGGGTCATGACTCCAAGCACCATGGTGCCGATGGCGCCGGCCGTGAGCGCGTGGATTGCGGCAGCCTTCGGCACCTGACCGGTCAGCATCGACGCGCCGAGCAGAGCGGCGCCGATCACCACCCAGAAATATCCAACATGCAGGATGGTCAGCAGCGGTTCGGCCCATGTGGCGATGCCGCGCCAGCGCATGAGCCGCCAGAGATTGAGCGCAGCAGCAAAAAGCAGCACAGCACCGACTGGCTGAAATGTTGGAAAAAAAGCCCAGCCGATCATTCCGGCATGAAGGGTGCCGAGTGCGACGCTGTCGACCGTGCCGTGGGTTGCCGGAAGATCAACCACGCCGCGCTTCGCGAGCCAGTTGCGCGTGAACACTGGAATGATCCTTCCGGCGACAATCGAAATCAAGACCATGATTGCCGCGAGCCCGAGGCGCCACCCCAGGCCGACGGGCACGGCAAAGCCTGCCAACTCCAGATGCATCAAGAGATCGGCAAAGCCGAGAATGGCGATCGGAACGGGCATCGGCAGGTTGCGCCAGTTGCGGCTACAGATGATCTCGCGGGCAGCGACCGCAAAAAGCAGGAACGGAAAGCTGAGATCGATTGCCGCGGCCAACCAGAGCGGGATCAGGGCCGAGACCAGACACGCGAGGCGGCCCGCGAGCCATAGCGTCGCCAGCGCAGCCAACGGCTTGCCGCTGATCGGTGCCCGGTCGGTCCAGTTCGGAATCGCGGTCAGCATGAAGCCGGCGATTGCTGCCATTACGAATCCGAACAGCATTTCATGGATATGCCAGGTCAGCGGCGCGAAGCGACTCGGCAATGTGAGCCCCATGGTGAGCATGACGACCCATCCGGCCAGCGCCGCCGCCGACCAGGCGCTGGCCGCCAGGAAAAATGGCCGGAAGGCCATCGTCCAAATGGCAAATGATTCGCTTCTCGCCGTCTGCACGGCTGGAATCGCCACTGTGATTTCTCCCGATCAGCCCTCGAGACCGATCAACGCAGGCGACAGTGCGTTAGTCGCCGGCCACCCATCAGACGGTATCCCAGGTGCCCGGCCGGGAGTTTGCGCCAGCGCAAATCGAGCGACGAACACAGACGCGTCAAGGGGTTGAGTCGTCGGCGATCCGCTGGATTTCGGAGGGTTTGCGAACGGTCAGGCGCTGGTTGCGGCTCACGAGCAATCCTGCCTTCTCCCAGGCGGTCAGGATCCGGCTCGCCGAATGGAGCGTGGTCCCGGAGATGTCGGCAACATCCTTGCGCCGGAGGGGAATTTCGATTGCCATGCCATCGGTCGTCCTGTGCCCGGCTTGCCGAACAAGCCGCAACAGGGCACGGGCGACGCGTTGTTCGACCCGTTGAGTGGAAACCTCGCGGAGTCGATTCTGCACCTCCTGAAGGCGCTTACCGATGACACGGATGAGGTTGATCGCGATCGGGGAATGGCGCCTGATCAACTCGAACAATTCTGTTTCGCTCCAGCTTACCTCCAGCGACTCGGTGAGCGTGACCGCGTCGGCGGGATAGGTCCCGTCGGTGAATAGTGCCACGGTGCCGAACATCTCTCCGGGCGCGATGAAGCGTATGACGATCTCTGCACCGTCGCTTCCGGATTGGGAAATGCGGACGTTGCCCTCGATCAGGACATGAGCACGCACCTCCGCATCGCCCTGGTCGAAGATTGGGGTGTTTCCGGCCAGGCGCCGCACGCGTGCCGAACTCATCACGTCATCGAGCGCCGCGGGGGAGAGATCCCGAAAAAGCTCAAACGAAGCCAAGGCGTGGGGGGCGAGGTGGCCGCTTGCGGTCATTCCGAAACCTCATCCAGATTGTCTGGCAGGTTTGCGCCAGCGCAAACCTACCGGTCGATCTTAAGGCTAGGGTTCGCTATGTAGGAAGTCGATGCTGATTTGCCTGTTGCAAACCCGCAGGATTCCTGGGAGCGGCGCCCCTCGGCCGGATCTATTATGGATGATATCATTCTCGCCCGCGCTCTGCATGTACTCGCCGTGGTGATCTGGATCGGCGGTGTTGCCATGGCGACGACCGTCGTGATTCCGGCGGTGCGGCGCGGCGACCTCGGCATAGACCGGCTGCAGGCCTTTCAGGCGATCGAGCACCGCTTTGTCTGGCAGGCACGAACGGCGGTAATCATCGTCGGACTGACCGGCCTCTACATGTTGTGGCGCCTCGACCTTTGGGATCGATTTCAGGCGGCTACCTTTTGGTGGATGCATGCCATGGTCTGCGTGTGGCTGCTGTTCGCTTTCGCCCTGTTCGTTGCCGAGCCATTCATTCTGCGTCGCCGGTTTCGTCGGTGGGCGACTGAGCAACCCGGCATCGCCTTTGCCTGGCTGCATCGGGCGCACTGGGTGCTGTTGGCGCTGGCCCTCATCACAATCCTGGGCGCGGTCGCGGGCAGCCACGGATGATCGTTCTTTTAGAATCCTCGACCCAACGCCCAAATAGAGGCGAGTACTTTTGGGGCGGGCGGTTCAGTAGTAGAACCGCCACCCCGTTCAAAATAACCGCTCAAAGTCCAAGATAGGCTCGTCGAACCTCAGGATCGTCAATGAGCTTCCTGGCGGGACCGCCATGAACGATGCGGCCGGTTTCCATGACGTAACCTCGATCGGCAATCGACAGTGCCAGATTGACGTCCTGTTCGACCAGCAACACCGTCACGCCTTCGTCGCGGATCGCAGCCAACACATCCATCAATTGTTCTACGATGACAGGAGCCAGTCCCAAACTCATCTCGTCGATCATGAGCAGGATCGGCGACGCCATCAACCCGCGAGCCATCGCGCACATTTGCTGTTCGCCGCCCGACATGCTTCCTGCGATTTGACGTCGACGCTCCGACAGGCGCGGAAAAATCGCATACATCTTCTCCAGATCGCGCGCGACCGCCGCTTTGTCTTTACGTGTGAAGGCGCCCATCATTAGATTGTCTTGTACGCTCATGCGGTCGAATAGCTGGCGACCCTCCGGAACCTGAACAAGGCCGGCGGTAAAGGCCTGATCGGGTGTCATGGGAATGAGATCATGTTTGTTCATGACAATGCTGCCCGTACAGGAAAGCACCCGCGACAGTGCACGCAGCAAGGTGGTCTTGCCGGCGCCGTTGCTGCCGACCAGTGCCACGATCTCGGCCGGGTAGACCTTCAGAGTGATGTCATGCAAAACCGGCATTCCGCCATAGCCTGTGCTCACCGCGCGCACGTCAAGCAGAGGATTCACTTCGGCTGCCGGCATCCCGTTCATGCGCGCCTCTTGCCGAGATAAGCCTCGATGACGGCTTGGCTGGCGAGTACACGGTCAGGCTCGCCTTCGGCGATCTTCTCGCCGTGATGCAGCACCAGCAGCCGATCTGACAGACTCTTGATGGCTTTGATGACGTGTTCGATGACGAGAATGCTGATACCCTCGTCACGGACCTTGCGGATCACCTCTATCACTTCTTCGATCTCGACCAGGTTCAACCCTGCCATAACCTCATCGCACAGAAGGACCTTCGGCTGCATCGCCAAGGCCTTTGCCAGCTCCAATCGCTTTCGGCCGGGACCCCCCAGCTCATCCGCGCGCTGATCGACATTCGCGCCAAGCCCAACGAAATCCAGTTGAGCGCGCGCCTGTTCGCGCGCCTTCGCCAGCTGGGCTTGTCCGCCTCCGCGTCCAAAGAGGGCACCCACCGCGACGTTGTCCAGAACCGACAAGCCGGGAAACGGCCGCATGATCTGGAATGTGCGTCCGATGCCGAGCCGTGCACGACGGTATGCGGGCACGTGGGCAAGAGACCGCCCCTCGAAAAGAACATCACCCGTACTTGGAGCCAGTGTCCCGCTGATCAGGCTGATCAGCGTGGTTTTGCCGGCGCCGTTCGGGCCTATCACGCCGAGAATCTCTCCGCGCTGCAGCACAAAACTGACATCGTCGACCGCGACCAAGCCTGCAAAGCGGCGGGTCACGTGCTGAATTTCCAATATCGCGGTCACAGTCGGTGCGTCCGGATGTTTTCGGCAAAATAGCGCCATCCGACGCTTCGGGAACGCCGCAGCATGTCGGCCAGACCGCGTGGCATCAGCACAACCGCAGCTACGACGACGACACCGAAGAAAAGACCTGCAAGGCTGGTGATCTCGCTCGACAGAAATTCGGAGATCGCCGAGAGCGAAAATGCCCCGACAACGGGTCCGAGGATCGTACCCGGTCCGCCGAACACGGCCATGATGATCATCTTGACGTTCAGGCTGATATCGAACGCGCTTTCGGGATCGATAAACGTGACCCAGTAGGCGTGAATGCCGCCTGCCAGTGCACTGAAAACCCCGGACAGT
>JBDTKD010000529.1:0-9661 GCA_039935515.1 Bradyrhizobium sp. | reverse complement strand
GCTGGCGAGAAGAATCGTGAACAGCACCACGCTCAGCCCGTACACCGGGTGTCCAAGGAAGACCATCAGTCGCTGCATCTGCGATATCTCGATCAGCATGAAGCCCATGCCGATCGCACAGAAATAGGTGACGGGCGGAGTAAGTACCGACAGCGGCATCCGCCTCGCCAGCCTGACAAAGGGGCCGACGATGTAGTAGACACAGGCGCAAAGCGCCGTCGCGATCAGGATCAGCGTCATGCTGATCGCCGCGTTGTTGTTGGAGAGAGTCGATAGCGGCTTGCCGGCAATATCCCCGAAACGCGCCGTGTAGAAGAAGAACGGATTGTCGTCGGTCGAGGGGCTGATGTTTTGTGGCAATGACGCGAAGAAATCCGCGTTGGCTTTGCCGGACATCAGCGTCGATGTGACGGCGTCGAAGGTGACATCGGGGCCGAGCAGTATCTTGAACCCCTGAGCCAGAAGCCGTGAGCGTGCACCCTGCCATTGAGCCGTGGTGAAGGCGTCAGGTCGGGTAATCACGGTTACGATGTCGCCGACGTTCAATGCGATGACATGGTCCGGCAATTCGGCGGCGGGCACACCTTTGCGCTGGAGCGCGCTCGCGGCGATTGCGACCAGTCGATAGAATTCGGCGCTATGACCGTCCGGGTCGTACCAGCGCGATACGGACAATAAGCCGCCAGGTTTCAGCGCCCGGTAAAAATCGCCCCATGCCTCTACGGTATAAAGCCGGTTTTCGGTGAGGGTCAGTCCGCCGGCGGCCGTTGCGGCCCAGGTGTCGATCAGCGAGATCTGGACAAGGTCATATCGGTCGGATGAGTGATTGATGTAGCTGCGGGCTTCCGCGTTGACCAGCGACACGCCGGGTTGGCGATCCAGATGGCCGGAAAAATCGGCGAACTTGTCCGTGAGAACTTCGAAGATCGCGGGGTTGATTTCAATTCCGTGGATGTGCCTGGCGCCGAAAAGCAACCCTGAAAGGATGTCGCGCCCGCCGCCGACGCCAACGACGGCGACGTCGGTTGGCGGTCGCACCAGGTAGGCGGCATTGATGACGTCATCCTTGAGGTAGGAGAGCTTGCCGATATCGCCATTGTACCGGGTAATGACCGTGGCTGCGTCGGCGTCGATATCGAGGTGGTCCTGGTCTATTTTGGTGTTCGGGGTGTGGGTGAAACCCCAACCGAACGGCGCGGTCTTCCCAAGTGCCGTCACCCTGACGCGCGAATAGGTATTCCAGCGCTCGAAGAGGGTTCCAAGCTGCTCGGCGCCCTTGGCCCAGAACACGCCCAGATGGCCTTTGCCGGACATATCAAGTCCGGTTTGCAGCATGGTTACGGCAGCCAGCGTCAGCGCAACCGCGCCGCTCAGACGCAGACCGCGGATGTCGCCGCTGCCGCGCACGACGGTCCAGCCTGCACCAGCGGCAAGCGCGCCGATCCCCAGCGTGGCGCTCACAGGATTGACGACAAGCAATACGAAAATGACCCCAAGGCACCCGAGCGCCGCTCCGGCGAGGTCGGCCGCATACAGCCGTCCCCCGCCATAGGGCAGGCGGGTCAACAACAGCGTGATGCAGACGCCGCTTTCGGTAAAGGGCGCCACGAAGCCGACCGTCGCAATCGCCAGCGCCACCAGCACGTACTTGCCGGGGATGACGAGCGGCACGCACAGGAAAGCAATCATTGCGGCGGCGCCGCTGATCGCAAACCACGACGCATGCCGTGCGAATTCCTCGCGCACCCGTTCGGGAACATAGCGGGCCGGTTTGCTGTAGACTTCCATCGCGCCGCGCGTCAGTCCGAGCATGGCGAGTGAAATGGCAGCAAATGCAAAATGGTAGTACAGCATGACGCTGAAGAAGCGGGTTATCAGTATCTGGTAGGCCAGCGTGGCGGCGGCCAGAATAAAAATCGCGAAATAGTAGCGGCCTGGAATCCGGGTGAATGACGGCAAGAGAATGTCCTCAGTGAAAGCTGGCCGACCGATGCAGTCGTTCCATTACGCCATTCTCTGTAACGTTTGCTTAACAACTCACCCCGAATACCGGGCGATCCCGGCTTCAACTAGTCCTTGCGGAAAACGATCGACGCCATCCAGCCGGTCATCAGCGCCATCAAGACCGTCACCAGCCCGTAGCTGAAGCCGTCCTGGCGGGCGGTGGTGGCGACGAACTGCTCGAAGCCGACCTTGACGATGTCGAATGCGGTCTCGGTCCGCGTCACCAGGCCACCATCGGAAAACAACTTGATCTCGACGTGATAGGTGCCGATCGGCACCTCGGCCGGAAGCGGAATGCCAGTGCGAAACAGCGTCGGCGTCAGGAAGCTCACCGCGGAAGTCGCCTCGCGATAGAGGCCGTGGTCGGAGCGCAGCCGGACGAAGGCGCGGCGAAAGGCGTCGTTCGGCACCACGTCGGCATAATCGGGCCCGACACGCTGGGTGAGCAGCACATTGTCGAGGCCGAGCTGCTGGCGCCGCTGCACCTCGGCCGATGCGATGGCGCCTAACGGGCGGTTGGCAAACACCGCCAGATAGGCCGGCACTTGCAGGAACTGGCGGTAGTCGGTATTGACCCAGATGCCGAATTTGCGTTCCTTGCGCCGGGTCACCATGTCGGCACGCGGGCCGCTCACGGTGACGACCAGATCATAGGCGGTGCGATTGCCAGGGGCGGCCGCATCCTTTTCCACCGAGCCGAACAGCACCAGCTCTTCGCCGGAATAGTTCGGCGTCACCGTCACCCGATGATTCGAGACCGACACGATCAGCCGTTCCGCGCGCGCCGGCGCCGCGCCCAGTACCAACGCAAGACCGGCCGCTGCGAGGGACGTGCGCACGCTCATCCGGCGCCCCCGGTTTCACGGATGGTGAAGAGATCGTCGGGGCGGATCACCAGTTCGATCGCGAAACGGATTCCGACGGCGAGAATCAGCAGCCCGAGCAGCAGCCGCAGATGCTCGCCGCGAATCTTCTGGCCGGCGCGGGCGCCGAACTGCGCGCCGGTCACCCCGCCGACCATCAGGATCAGCGCCAGCACCGCATCGACCAGATGGTTGGTGACGGCGTGCAGCATGGTCGCGAACAGCATGGTGACCAGCGTCAGCACCATCGAGGTGCCGATCACGGTCGCGGTCGGCACCCGCAGCAGATAGATCATGATCGGAACCAGGATGAAGCCGCCGCCGATGCCCATGATCGCCCCGATGAAGCCGATGATGACGCCTACGGTCACGACCGGGATCACCGACAGATAGATCTTGGAACGCTTGAAGCGCATCTTGAGCGGTAGGCCATGGATCCAGCCATGGCTGCCGGAGCGGCGCATCGGTATCACGACGCCGCGCCGGGCCCGCATGATCGCGCGCGTCCCTTCCCAGAACATCAATCCGCCGACGGTGGTGAGCAGCAGGACATAGGACAGCGCGATCAGCAGATCGAGCTGGCCGAGCGAGCGCAGCAGCGTGAAGGTAAAGACTCCGAGCGTGGTACCGACAATGCCGCCGCTCAGCAGCACCATTGCCAGCGCCGGATCGATGGCGCGGCGGCGCCAGTAGGATAGCGCGCCGGAAAACGATGAGGCGGCGATGTGGCTCGCGACCGAGGCGACCGCGACCGCGGGCGCGATGCCGACGAAGATCAAAAGCGGCGTCATCAGAAACCCGCCGCCGATGCCGAACATGCCGGACACGAAGCCAACCGCCGCGCCCATCGCCAGGATGAGGAAGATATTGACCGGCAGGTCGGCGATCGGAAGGTAGAGCTGCACGCGCGTCTGTTTCGGAATAAGCCGGCAAGGCCGGCCGAAACCGCTCGCGGCATGGTTTCTCAGGGGGCGCGGATCAAGAGCCGCGTCCCTGCATAACCGAAATCATCCCTCGGAGGGACTCAAGATTCCACTGGCGGCCGCTTTTTTGAAGCGGCCCGCCGCATCGCTTGCGACGTGGTGAACAGTTCAGATTAACGGGCCGCGCGCTTGATCGAAGCCGGCTTTGCCGGGGGCCTTGCCGTATTCGCCTGCGGCGCACTGTCCCAGCCTCCAGCCGGGGCCGGTGCGTTGACGGCGCCGTCGGGCTGCGGCTCGACCGTGAAGGTCTGGATCGCGAGCTTGGCCGCGGCGAGCGACTGCGCGTCGAGCCGCTTCGCAATATCGTCGCGCTTGTGGGCGGAGTCCGCATCGCCCTGCGCCGCCGCCAGGCTGAACCATTTGTAGGATTCGGCGAGATTCTGTTCGACCCCGATGCCGCGGGCGTAGAGGATGCCGAGGTTGAACTGGCTGTCGGCGACGCCGCGATCGGCCGCTTTGCGGAACCACTGCGCCGCGCTCTTGTAATCGGCGCCTTTGCCGCCGCCGTCGGCATCGAGCACGGCGAGATTATGCATCGCCTTGGCGTTGCCGCGCTCGGCCGCCTGCATGTAATAGCGGCGCGCAATATCGATGTTCTTTTTCACGCTCAGACCCTTTTCATACAGGGTCCCGAGCCGGAAGATCGCCGGCACCACGCCGGCCTGGGCGGCGCGGCCATACCATTTGGCCGCTTCGTCGAGGTTCGACGCCACGCCCTTGCCTTCGGCGAAGCGGACGCCGATCTCATAGGCCGCGGACGGGTCGCCCTTGAGCGCGGCGGTGCGCAGCACCGGGCCACCGATCGCGTCCGGCAATCTCTCGGTCGGCGGGATCTGCACCAAAGGCAGCTTGCCGGCGGCAGGCGCCGGCGCAACAGGGATGGCGCCGGTGACATCGCTCTCCGGGGCCGGCGCGGCCGGGGCGGCGGTCGCGGCCGGCGCGCTGCCATCGGCATCGGCCGGCGCAGAATTATCGAGCGATTGCCGGCCGATCGGTGTCGGCGAGGTCATCGAAGGCGCCGCCGGCGCAACCGGGCTGGCGGTGTCTTCCGCGGGCGCCTGCGCCGGCACCGGCGATGCGCTCGAATTCTGCACGGCCGGTGGCTGCCGCGCGCTGCCGCCGTCGAGCATGGTCATCGCCATCTTGAACGAACCGAGCACGATCACGACCACGCTCGCTCCGACCAGCAGCGAGCGAATCTTCGAGGTGATCGTCGATGATTCCCTGGCCCGGCCGATGCCGGTGCTCTTGAGCGGGCTGCGACTCGCCTTGTCGGCCGGCGGTGAGGCCGCGGCGGCCTGTGCCGCGCGGCGTGCCGCGGCGATGAAATTCGTCGCGCTGGCCTGCTCGCGCGTGCTTGCCGCGATTTCGCTGATGGCGCTTTCGGAGGCGGCGATGCGTTCCGACGGCGAAACCGCCCGCCCGGCCGGTCGCGTTCCTGGCTCGAGCGGATGATCGGGTGGCAGACCTGGTTCGATCGTGGCGCGCGGTGGCGCGGCATGCGGCTCGAGAATTTCACTGATGGCACGCGGCGTGATCGCGGCAATGGCCGGCGCGGCAGCATGGAAATCGCGCGGCGCGGCCGAAAAATACGGCTCGGCCGCAACCGGATTGGGCAATTCCGGTTTGACTTGCGACGGTATCGCCGCGGCGGCCGGCGGGACAGGCGGGCTGGCCGAGGCTGCTTGCGCGGGCGGCAGCACCGGCGCGGCGCGCTCGCTGCGCAGATCGCCTTCGATCATCGCCAGCCGATCGACGACATGGCCGAGCGAGTTGTGAACGGCCTCCAGCGAAACCTGGGTTTGGCGGTCGCGCTCGCTCTGGCTGAGGCGAATACCGGAAAATTCGCGCTTGACGATATCGGCAATGCCGGAATCCTCGGGCGCGTTGCCGGAGCCTCGGCTTTCGGTCAGCGCGGCGAAACTGGCATGCTGGGCTTCGAGATGGCGCAGGATGTCCTGCAAGCCGTCCTCGACGCGGCCGAGATTGCCGGAGCGGTGATCGGTGGACGCCTCGAGGCGTTCGAGCAGATAGGACACGCGCTGCTCGAGATGGGCGAAGGCCGACGCGCTGTCGTTGGCGACGGGCATCCGATCGATGCGGTCGGACAGCCCCCGCAGCGCGCCTTCCAGCTGTTCGGAGTTTTGGCTGGCCGCCGGCCGCTCGCGGCTTTCCAGCGATGAGGCCAGGGTGGCGATGCGCTGCTCGATCGCGGCGAAGGAACCGCGGTTGTCGCCGGCGCGGGCAAGCTGGTCGACCTTGGACGAAAGTGTGTGCACGTCGTCGCTGAGCCGCGCCAGCGCGTCAGTGGAGGCGACGTTGGAAACGATGGAGCGAAGCGCGGCGATGGCGCTTTCGAGCTGACGGACCGTCGAGGGGTCGTCGCCGGCGCGCAGAATTGTGTCGAGCCTGGCGCCGAGATTGCGGATCGCCTCGTCGTAACCGGCCAGTTGTTCCGCCGGCTTCAGCGAACGCAGCGCTTCGCGGATCTCGTCGAGCGCGCGTTCGACGCCCGCCAGGGCCTGGCCATCGATGCCGCTTTGCCTGGTGTCGTCGATGCGGCGGGACAGCGACCGGATCTCGCTTTCGATCGATTCGATCGCCCGGCGCGGCATCGCCTCGGTAATGGCGGCGCGAATCTCGGCGAGTTCGACCCGGAAGGCGGCGACCGATGGCTCGACCCCGCCGGGGCGCTGCAGCGCTTCGATCTGGCTGGTGATCTTGAACAGATGACGCTCGAGCGACCCGAAATCGGGCCCGGCCGGCGTCGCCGGCGCCACGGCCATGGTCGGTGCCACCGGCGGCGCACTGCGCGGCGGTACTTGCCGCGGCGTAGCATTGTCAAGTTCACTCTGGCGCGCGGTGATTTCGGCGACCGCCAGGTCCAGCGAACCCGGGCTGAGCGGCGGGGACGGACGATAGACCTCGGCGGCGGCGCGCTCGACCAGGTCGGCCTGGTGCTGTGGGTCCTGCGAAAAGGCCTTTCTTGCCGCAGCGGGATTTGAGATCTGCGACAGGCGCGCATCAAGTCGCGAGATGGCGTCGTTCAACTGCCGGGCGACGCCGGGTTCGCTGCGCGGCGATTCCTGGCGCGGCGCCGCGCGCGAGATATGTTCGATCTGGCGGGTGATGGAATCGAGCCGCCGGTGAATATCGGCAACATCGCCCGACTCCCGGCCCGGCATCGGCCGTTGATCGGAGGCGCGGGCAAAATCGGGTGGCGCGGATTCGCCGATGGTGGAATTCAGCCAGTCGCTCAGTGACATGCCGGCGCGGCGCGCGGCGGACTCGGCCCGTTCGCGCACGGATGGATCGATGCCCTCTACATTCCACGACACGCGCGAATTCATGCTTTCGTCCGGTCCGACTCCGGCGCCTGCCACGCGCCTTCAGCCTCCCCGCGCGTCCCTGGGAAGAGACAATCGAATTCCGCGCAGAGCGTCTGCCTCTGCGGTCGACTTTTTCGTGTTACGGTAAACAACCGGTTAAGATTCGGTCATCCCGTCTGGAAAGTTGCCCGGCGACGGGGCGTCGGATGGCCGATCGAGACCGCGACCGCCCGGCGCGCCGGTCAAGGCGCTCGCCACGGGACCCACTCGGCCAGTGTGCCGCGGCCTGAGGGCCAATTCTGGAATTGAACAATTGCTGCGCTGCAAAATCTCCCCTAAATGAGGCCCGCCAGCCAGCCGAGAGGTAACCATGCCGACCTACAAAGCTCCCCTCGAAGACGTCAGCTTCCTGCTCAATGACGTGTTCCAGATCGATCGCTACGACAATCTCCCCGGCTTTAGCGACGCCTCCGCCGACGTGCGCGAGGCGATCCTGGGCGAGGCGGCCAAACTGAGCGAGGAAGTGCTGCAGCCGCTTAACCGGGTCGGCGATCTCGAGGGCTGCATCCGACATGACGACGGTCGGGTGACGACCGCGAAGGGCTTCAAGGAGGCGTTCGCCCAGCTCGCCGAAGGCGGCTGGCTCGGCCTGTCGGCGCCCACCGAATATGGCGGGCAGGGGCTGCCGGTGACGCTGACCCAGGTGGTCACGGAATTCCAGAGCGCGGCGAACATGGCGTTTTCGATGTATGGCGGCCTGACCCAGGGCGCGACGGCGGCCTTGCTGGTCCATGGCCGGCCGGAACAGAAGGCGATGTTCGTGCCGAAGATGGTGGCGGGACAATGGACCGGCACCATGAATCTCACCGAGCCGCAATGCGGTACCGATCTCGGGCTGCTGCGGACCAAGGCGGTCAAGCAGGGCGACGGCAGCTACAAGATCACCGGCACCAAGATTTTCATCTCCGCCGGCGAGCACGATCTGGCGGAAAACATCATCCATTTGGTGCTCGCGAGAATCGAGGGCGCCCCGAGCGGCATCAGGGGCGTGTCGCTGTTCGTGGTGCCGAAAATCCTGGTCAATGCCGATGGATCGCTGGGCGCGCGCAACGGCGTGTCGTGCGGCTCGATCGAGCACAAGATGGGGATTCACGGCAACTCCACCTGCGTGATGAACTATGACGGCGCCACCGGTTGGCTGATCGGCGAGGAAAACAAGGGCATGCAGGGCATGTTCGTGATGATGAACGAGGCCCGGCTTGGCGTCGCGGTGCAGGGGCTGGCGCAATCCGAGGTCGCCTATCAGAACGCGGTTGCCTACGCCCGGGACCGCCTGCAGGGCCGCGCGCTGTCCGGGCCGCAGGCGCCGGACAAGCCGGCCGATCCGATCATCGTGCACCCCGACGTGCGCCGCACGCTGCTGACGATCCGTGCCTTCAACGAGGCGGCGCGCGCGATGGTGGTGTGGACTTCGCTGAAGAGCGATGTCGCGCATCGCTCCAGCGACCCCGGGGATCGCGAGGCCGCGGACGATCACATGGGGTTGATGACGCCGGTCATGAAGGGCGTTCTGACCGATGTCGGATTTTCCAACGCGGTGCTGGCGCAGCAGATGTATGGCGGCCACGGCTATATCGCCGAAAACGGCATGGAGCAGTTCGTGCGCGACGCCCGCATCGCCATGATCTATGAGGGCGCCAACGGCATTCAGGCGCTCGACCTCGTGGGCCGCAAATTGCCGCGCAACGGCGGCCGCGCCGTGATGTCATTCTTCGGCGAAGTCGCCGCCTTCGCCAAGGAGCACGGCGCGGAAGAGGCCATGAAGCCCTATGCGGCGCCGCTGAGCACGGCGCTCGGCGATCTGCAGCAGGCCACCACCTGGCTGATGCAGAATGCGATGGCGAAACCGAACAATGCCGGCGCCGGCGCCACCGATTACATGCAACTGTTCGGGCTCGTCACGTTCGCCT
This sequence comes from Bradyrhizobium sp., assembly GCA_039935515.1. Classification (GTDB taxonomy): domain Bacteria; phylum Pseudomonadota; class Alphaproteobacteria; order Rhizobiales; family Xanthobacteraceae; genus Bradyrhizobium. The sequence goes on along the minus strand of JBDTKD010000529.1, from coordinate 512 downwards.
ATATGTGGGCGCGCATGGCGAAAGTCGCGCAGGACAAGATTGCGGGCAGCGGCGCGACGCCCTATCTGACCACCAAGCTCGTGACCGGCCGCTTTTTCATGGAGCGGATGCTGCCGGAAACGGCGCTGCATCTGGCGCGCATCCAGACCGGAAGCGCGACCACCATGGAACTGGCGGCGGAAGCCTTTTGATCGGAGAACTTCTTCCGCGAGCCCGGACGATCCGCGACAATTTCCGATCGCGCCGATATATTATGATCCTCATACCAGGAGGGCGTCATGCCTGAGGCATATATCTACGATCACGTTCGCACGCCGCGCGGCCGCGGCAAGGCCGATGGCGCGCTGCACGAGGTGACCGCGCTGGCGCTGGCCACGGCGCCGCTGAAAGCGCTGAAGGAACGCAACCGGCTCGGCGAGGACGTCGTCGACGACGTCGTGCTCGGCGTGGTCGATCCGGTCGGCGAAGCCGGTTCGGATATCGCGCGCTTCGCGGCGATCCAGGCCGGCCTC
>JBDTKD010000528.1:0-4824 GCA_039935515.1 Bradyrhizobium sp. | reverse complement strand
CTGACCCTCCTCCGCAAGGGGGGAGGGAACGCCGTCGAGTTTGCGGGTGGATGCGTAGCTCATGGTGGGAGCGCGTTCGCATGATGCTTCCCGCGCTGTTCTTCTATCTGTTTGCCGCCGTCTGCGTCGCGTCCGCGGTGATGGTGATCGTGTCGCGCAATCCGGTGCACTCCGTGCTGTTCCTGATCCTGGCGTTCGTCAACGCCGCCGGGCTGTTCGTGCTGATGGGCGCCGAGTTCCTGGCGATGGTTCTCATCTTCGTATACGTCGGCGCGGTCGCGGTGCTGTTCCTGTTCGTGATCATGATGCTGGATGTCGATTTTGCCGAACTGCGCGAAGGCTTCATCGAATATCTGCCGATCGGCATCGTGATCGGCGGAATTTTCCTGTTTGAGCTGCTGCTGACCGTCGGCTTCTGGGTGATCAATCCCGGCGTCGCCAAATCGATCACGTCGGCGATCCCCGCCAATGTCAGCAACACCGAGGCGCTGGGGCTCGTGATCTACACCAAGTACATTCACTACTTCCAGATCTCGGGCATGGTGCTGCTGGTCGCGATGATCGGCGCCATCGTGCTGACGCTGCGTCACAAGGTCAATGTCAAGCGTCAGGACATCAATGTGCAGAACGCACGGACGCCGGAGCTTGCGATGAGCATCCGCAAGGTGGCGTCGGGGCAGGGCCTGCAGGAAGCGGACGCGCCGGAGTGGGTGCAATGACGATCGGTCTCGGACACTACCTCGCGGTCGGCGCCATCCTGTTCACGCTCGGGATTCTCGGCATCTTCCTCAACCGCAAGAACATCATCGTCATCCTGATGTCGATCGAGTTGATCTTGCTCGCGGTCAACATCAACCTGGTGGCGTTTTCGACCTTCCTCGGCGACATCGTCGGCCAGGTGTTCGCGCTGCTCGTGCTGACGGTGGCCGCGGCGGAAACCGCGATCGGTCTGGCGGTGCTGGTGGTGTATTTCCGCAACCGCGGCTCGATCGCGGTTGAAGACGTCAATCTGATGAAGGGCTAACGCGTCAATGATCCAGGCAATCGTTTTTCTGCCGCTGATCGGCGCGGTACTCGCAGGCCTGATCGCCATCTTCGGCGCGCATGCGCGGCATCCCGGCGGCGACACCGTCGAATCTCACGGCGATAACCATGGCCACGGCGCCGTCCCGGTCAACGATGCCGGCGTCATTCATGCCGCCAGCCACGAATCCGATGCACACGACGATCATCATGCGGTCGAGCCGGCGGCGGCGGGCTCACGCGCCGCCGAGCTGATCACGACCGGGCTGTTGTTCGTGTCGGCAGCGTTTTCGTGGATCGCGCTGGTCGATGTCGGCTTCATGCATCACGATGTCAGGATCGCGCTGTTTCCATGGATCGTTTCGGGCGACCTGCAGGTCAACTGGTCGCTGCGGGTCGATACGCTGACCGCGGTGATGCTGGTCGTGGTCAACACGGTGTCCTCGCTCGTGCACCTCTATTCGATCGGCTACATGGACGAAGATCCGTACCGGCCGCGATTCTTTGCCTATCTTTCACTGTTCACCTTCGCGATGCTGGTGCTGGTAACCTCGGACAATCTGGTGCAGATGTTCTTCGGCTGGGAAGGCGTCGGCCTTGTGAGCTATCTGCTGATCGGATTCTGGTACCAGAAGCCGGCGGCCAACGCCGCCGCCATCAAGGCGTTCGTGGTCAACCGGATCGGCGATTTCGGTTTTTCGCTCGGCATTTTTGCGGTCTTCATGCTGATCGGCTCGATCGACTTCGAGACCATTTTTGCAGGCGCGCCGGCTCTGACCGGCAAGACCATCGATTTCTTCGGCTGGCACGCCGACGCGCTGACGCTGACCTGCGTGCTGCTGTTCATGGGCGCGATGGGCAAGTCCGCGCAGTTCCTGCTGCACACCTGGTTGCCGGACGCGATGGAAGGTCCGACACCGGTCTCGGCGCTGATTCATGCCGCCACCATGGTGACCGCCGGGGTGTTCATGGTGGCGCGGCTGTCGCCGCTGTTCGAGCTCGCGCCGGATGCGAAGGCGGTGGTGATGTTCTTCGGCGCCACCACCGCGTTCTTCGCGGCGACCATCGGCCTCGTGCAGAACGACATCAAGCGCATCATCGCCTATTCGACCTGCTCGCAACTCGGCTACATGTTCGTGGCGATGGGAGCGGGGGCCTATTCCGTTGGCATGTTCCATCTGTTCACGCACGCCTTCTTCAAGGCGCTGCTGTTCCTGAGTTCGGGCTCGGTGATCTATGCGATGCATCACGAGCAGGACATCCGCAACATGGGCGGGCTGAAGGACAAGATCCCCTACACCTATATCGTGATGGTGATCGGCACCCTGTCGCTGACCGGCTTTCCGCTCACCGCCGGCTATTTCTCCAAGGACGCGATCATCGAATCCGCTTACGCCTCGCACAATCCGCTGGCGTTCTATGGCTACCTGATGACGGTGGTTGCGGTGGCGTTGACCTCGTTCTACTCCTGGCGCCTGATCTTCAAGACCTTCCATGGCGAGCCCCACGACCAGGAGCACTATGAAGCCGCGCATGAGAGCCCGCTATGGATGCTGATCCCGATCGGCGTTCTGGCCGCAGGCTCGATCCTGGCCGGTTTTCCGTTCAAGGAATTGTTCGCCGGCGCCGGTGTCGACGAATTCTTCCGCGAGTCGCTGAAGATGCATCCCGGTATCATCGAGGACATGGAGAAAATGCCGGAGGCAATCAAACTGCTGCCGACGGCGATGATGGCGCTCGGTTTTGTGGTGGCCTGGCTGTTCTATATTCGCCGGCCCTATATGCCGGTGGAACTCGCGCGCCAGCACCAGATGCTGTACCAGTTCCTGCTCAACAAGTGGTATTTCGACGAACTCTACGACCTGATCTTCGTCCGTCCGACGAAGTGGATCGGGCGCTTTCTGTGGAAGGTCGGCGACGGCTACATCATCGACGGCTTCGGTCCCGACGGCGTGTCGGCGCGCGTGCTTGACGTTACCCGCAATGTGGTGCGGCTGCAGACCGGATACCTCTATCACTACGCCTTCGCGATGCTGATCGGGGTCGCCGGATTGATCACCTGGTTCATGTTCGGCGTGGGAGGCCAGTGATGACCACCTGGCCCATTCTCTCCGTCGTCACCTTCCTCCCCGTGGTCGGAGCGCTGCTGATCTATCTCAGCGGCGGCGACGACGAAGCCGCGCGGCGCAATGCGCGCTGGATCGCGCTCTGGACCACGCTGATCACCTTTGGCGTGTCGCTGATGCTGGTGTGGCGCTTCGATCCGTCCCAGGCTGACTTCCAGTTCGTCGAGAAGGCGCCATGGCTGGCCAGCGCCATCACCTACCACATGGGCGTCGACGGCATCTCGCTGCCGTTCGTGATCCTCACCACCGCGCTGATGCCGTTCTGCATCCTCGCGAGCTGGAAATCGGTGACGATGCGGGTGCGCGAATACATGGTGGCGTTCCTGCTGTTGGAAACGCTGATGGTCGGCACCTTCTGTGCGCTCGACCTCGTGCTGTTCTATCTGTTCTTCGAGGGCGGCCTGATCCCGATGTTCCTGATCATCGGGGTGTGGGGCGGCCCGCGCCGGGTCTACGCTTCCTTCAAGTTCTTCCTCTACACGCTGCTCGGCTCGGTGCTGATGCTGCTCGCCATCATGGCGCTGTACTGGAATGCCGGCACCACCGATATTCCGACCCTGATGCATACCGCCGTACCGCGTTCGCTGCAGACCTGGGCGTGGCTGGCGTTCCTTGCGTCCTTCGCTGTGAAGTTGCCGATGTGGCCGGTTCATACCTGGCTGCCGGACGCGCATGTCGAGGCGCCGACCGCAGGTTCGGTGGTCCTCGCTGCGATCCTGCTGAAGATGGGCGGCTACGGTTTTCTGCGCTTCTCGCTGCCGATGTTCCCGCTGGCCTCGCACGATTTTGCGCCGCTGATGTTCTCGCTGTCGGCCATCGCCATCATCTACACCTCGCTGGTGGCGCTGATGCAGGACGACATGAAGAAGCTGATCGCCTATTCTTCGGTCGCCCATATGGGCTTCGTCACCATGGGCATTTTTGCCGGCACCATCCAGGGTGTCGCCGGCGGCGTGTTCCAGATGATTTCGCACGGCATCGTGTCGGGCGCGCTGTTCCTCTGCGTCGGCATCGTCTACGACCGCATGCATACCCGCGAAATCGACGCCTATGGCGGCCTCGTCAACCGCATGCCGCTTTACGCGCTGGTGTTCCTGGTCTTCACCATGGCCAATGTCGGTCTGCCCGGCACCTCCGGCTTCGTCGGCGAGTTCATGTCGCTGATCGGCACCTTCAGGGTCTCGATCCCGACCGCCGTGTTCGCCACCACCGGAGTGATCCTGTCGGCGGCCTATGCGCTGTGGCTCTACCGCAAGATCGTGTTCGGCGCGCTGGTCAAGCCGTCGCTGATGAGCATCAAGGACCTCACATTCCGCGAGGGCCTGACGCTGGTGCCGCTGGTGGCGCTGACCATCCTGTTCGGCGTCTACCCGAAGCCGGTGCTCGATATGTCGGCGGCCTCGGTGCAGCAACTCGTTACCAATTACAGCCACGCGATCACTGCCGTGCAGGCAGCCGCGCTGCAGTGAACGCGGCAGAGCGTTCGGGGTGAGGACTACGCGCCATGAGTTTTGAGAGTGCAGGTTATCAGTTGCTGCCGGTGCTGCCGGAAATGGTGCTCGCCGTCGGCGCCATGGTGCTGCTGATGATCGGGGCCTATCGCGGCCCGCAGACCACAGGGCTGGTGACGGGGCTGGCGGTTTGCCTGTTGATCGTGGTCGGCGCGCTGGAACTG
>JBDTKD010000527.1:0-3141 GCA_039935515.1 Bradyrhizobium sp. | reverse complement strand
CGCCTGAGGAAGAACGCCGTCTGATCAAGGAGGCCACCGCACTGTTGGTCGAGGTCTCTTATCGATCCGTCTTCTCGCTCTCTGATCCGGCTGTCGATAGCCGGCAGATCGAGCGTGCCCGGGCGTTGGGGTCGTACATATGGATAGAACCTTATATCGGTCGACGCATCGATACGACTTTCACCGGGGGCCAGTACTTCGAGAGCGTCATTCCGGTTTATCTGGCGCCGGAATTGATGCCTCATCTACGTGTGGCCTAATGGCCGGGAGTTATCCAATTCGCGCTTCGCATGTCCTTTCCTGAAATCGTCCTCATCGTCGCCGTCGCTGACAATGGCGTGATCGGCGCCGCGGGCGCGATTCCCTGGCGGTTGAAATCCGACCTCCAGCGTCTCAAGGCGTTGACGATCGGCAAGCCTGTGGTGATGGGCCGCAAGACCTTTCTGTCGCTGCGCCGGCCGCTGCCTGGACGCACCAACATCGTGGTGACGCGCGACGCCGGTTTTCGCAGCCCGGGTGCGGTCGTGACGACGTCGCTCGCGAATGCGCGCGCGGTCGCCACCGGCGATGCGCTGCGGCGTTTGGCCACGGAAATCGTCGTCATCGGCGGCGCGGAAATCTACGCGCAATGGATCGGCATCGCCGACCGGCTGGAGATCACCGAAGTTCACGCGCGGCCGGAGGGCGACACCCGTCTTGCCGCGATCGCGTCGGCGGACTGGAAGGAGGTCGCACGTGTGCGCAATCCGTCCGGTCCGGACGACAGCGCGGACTTTTCCTATGTGACTTATAAGCGGCGAAGGCCGCATTAACCGCATTAGACGATGTTTACATTGACAATTACGGCATCAGGCTTAGCTGCATCGAGCCACAAGCCGCGTTGTAAGCGCCACAGCCGTCCCCTATAAAGCCTGCAGATCGTGCGAGGCGGGGCGCTCTGGGCTCCTGAACGCCCGCGGAGGAGATTGTCGATGCCGTGGAAGAATCAAGGCGGAGGCCCATGGGGCTCGGGTCCGAAGGGCCCCTGGGGCTCCGGGCCGCAACCCGTTGGGCCGAGGCCGCCCGATCTTGAGGATCTTCTGCGCCGCGGTCAGGACCGACTGCAGCAATTGCTGCCGGGCGGCCATTTGAGCGGCATCGGTGTCGCGCTGCTGCTGCTCGGCGTGCTGGCGATCTGGGCGCTGTCGGGCTTCTATCGCGTTCAGTCCGAGGAGCAGGGCATTGTGCTGCGTTTCGGCAAGTATGTCTCCCACGCCGATCCCGGGTTGAACTACCATCTGCCGTATCCGATCGAGACCGTACTGCTGCCGAAGGTGCTTCGCGTGTCGACGCTCAGCATAGGCATGACGCTGATCGACGATCCGGCGCGGCGCGGCAGAACCATGCGCGATGTTCCGGAAGAGAGCCTGATGCTCACCGGCGACGAGAACATCGTCGATGTCGATTTCACCGTGCTGTGGCGCATCAAGCCGAAAGGCGCGCCCGACTATCTGTTCAATATCCAGAATCCCGAAGGTACCGTGAAGGCGGTCGCCGAAAGCGCGATGCGCGAAGTGATCGGCCGCTCCAACATCCAGCCGATCCTGACCGGCGCCCGCACCTCCACCGAGCTTGCGGTGCAGGAACTGATGCAGAAGACGCTCGACAGCTACGGCTCCGGTATCCTGGTGCAGCAGGTGCAGATGCAGAAGGTCGATCCGCCGGCGCAGGTGATCGATTCGTTCCGCGACGTGCAGGCGGCGCGCGCCGATCTCGAACGGCTGCAGAACGAGGCCCAGACCTACGCCAACCGGGTCGTTCCCGATGCGCGCGGCCGCGCCGCGCAGATCCTGCAGACGGCGGAAGGCTACAAGCAGCGGGCGGTCGCCGAGGCCAAGGGGCAGAGCGCGCGCTTCCTCAAGGTCTACGACGAATACAAGAAAGCGCCGGGTGTCACGCGGCAGCGCATCTATCTTGAGACCATGGAGCACATCCTCGGCGGGTCCGAGAAGCTGATCTATGACGGTGGCAATTCGGCGTCCTCGCAGGGCGTCGTGCCGTATTTGCCATTGAGCGAGCTGACGCCGCGGCGTTCGACCGCGACCACCACCACCACCACCAGCAGCCAGCCGCAACAGCAGACGGGAGCTACCCGATGAGGTCCCCCGTTACTGGCATCGTCGCGCTGCTTGTCTTGTTTGTTGCCATCATCGTCGCCTACAGCTCGGTGTTTACGGTCGATCAGACTGAACAGGCGCTGGTGGTGCGGCTTGGCGAGCCGGTCAGTGTCGTCACCGACCCTGGCCTGCACTTCAAGGCGCCGTTCATCGATACCGTGATCCTGGTCGACAAGCGCATCCTCGATCTTGAAAATCCATCGCAGGAAGTGATCGCGTCAGACCAGAAGCGGCTGGTGGTCGACGCCTTCGCGCGCTATCGCATCAAGGATGCGCTGCGCTTCTATCAGAGCATCGGCACGATCCAGGCCGCCAATGTCCAGTTGACGACGCTGTTGAACGCCTCGCTGCGCCGCGTGCTCGGCGAGGTCACCTTCATCCAGGTGGTGCGCGACGAGCGCGAAGCCCTGATGGGGCGGATCCGCGACCAGCTCGACAAGGAAGCCGGCGCCTACGGCATCCAGGTCGTGGACGTGCGGATCAGGCGTGCCGACCTGCCGGAGCAGAACAGCCAGGCGGTCTACCAGCGCATGCAAACCGAGCGGCAGCGCGAAGCCGCCGAGTTCCGCGCCCAGGGCGGCCAGAAGGCGCAGGAGATCAGGTCCAATGCCGACCGGGAAGCCACCGTCATCGTTGCCGAGGCCAATTCGACCGCCGAGAAGGTGCGCGGCGAGGGCGACGGCGAGCGCAACCGGCTGTTCGCCGCAGCCTACAGCGAGGATCCCGACTTCTTCGCGTTCTACCGCTCGATGACGGCGTATGAGAACGGCCTGAAGAGCAACGATACCCGCTTCCTGCTGCGGCCGGATTCCGATTTCTTCAAGTTCTTCAACAATGCATCCGGCAAGCCGCCCGCGGCGGCCGCAGGCCCCGCCGCGACGGCCGCGCCGCCATCGCCGGCGGCACCAAAACCATAAGCGCTGCACCGGGACGACACGAAACATCGCTGCGCGCCCGTACTGACAGCAATAACAACACCAGGGAG
>JBDTKD010000526.1:0-4574 GCA_039935515.1 Bradyrhizobium sp. | reverse complement strand
GCGCCGCCACCTCGGCGCTCATGCCGGTGCCGGTGTCGGTGACGGCGACGCAGATATAGTCGCCCGGTGCCAGCGCCGGGTTGTCCGCGGCGACGCCCCCGACCCGCGCGTTCGCCGTCGCGATGGTGAGCTTGCCGCCATCGGGCATGGCGTCGCGCGCATTGATGGCAAGATTGAGCAGCGCGCTCTCCAGCTGATTGGGATCGCAAAGCGTATTCCAGAGGTCGTCCGACACCACGATCGCAAGATCGATGGCCTCGCCGATGGTCCGGCGCAGCAAATCTTCCAGCGACACCACGAGCTCGTTGGCATCGACGCTTTTCGGAATCAAAGGCTGGCGACGCGCAAAGGCCAGCAGGCGATGGGTGAGCGCGGCGGCGCGGTTGGCGGATGTCATCGCCGCGTCGATATAGCGCCCGACATTTTCGGTCCGGCCCTGATTGAGGCGGGTCTGCAGCAGATCGAGCGATCCGACGATTCCCGTCAGCAGATTGTTGAAGTCGTGGGCAATGCCGCCGGTGAGCTGCCCCACCGCCTCCATTTTCTGGGACTGGAGCAAGGCCTCCTCGGTGGCCTTCAGCCGTTCGGCCGCGGCCTTCTCTGCGGTCACGTCGCGGGCGACCGCATAGATGTGCTGCCGGTCTGCAACGCCGGTCCAGGACAGCCAGCGGTAGGTTCCGTCCTTGTGCCGGAAGCGGCTTTCGAATCGGACGGTGGTGTCGGCTTCGCCAAGCTTCCTGACCTGGCTCCGCGTCAGTCCGCTGTCGTCGGGATGTTCCAGCCATTGCGAGGTACGGCCGAGCAGTTCAGCTTCGCTCCAGCCGAGGGTTCGGGTCCATGCCGGGTTGACGGTGCGCCAGACACCGGCGCGATCCGCCACCAGCAGCAGATCCTGCGACACGTTCCAGATCCGGTCACGCTCCCGGGTTTTCTCCTCGACGCGCTGCGCCAGCGTCGCATTCAACTCGGCGAGTTGATCGGCGAGCTTGCGGAAGCGCTCTTCATCCTGCCGCAGCGCCACGGCGGTCAGATAATCCTGGGTCACATCGCGGCAGACGACGAGCACGCCGCCAACGCCGTCGTCCTCGTCGATCGGGCTGTAACCGTAGGTCCAGTAGACCTGTTCGAGCCGGCCATGGCGGGTGACGGGAACGAGCTGGTTCTCGTGCCAGGTCGCGCCGCCGCCCCGCATCACCTGCTCGATCTGGGGACCGATAACATCCCAGATCTCAGCCCAGCATTCCCGCCCGCGTTGACCGAGCGCGCTCGGGTGGCGCTCGGGTCCCATGGTCTTGCAATAGGCATCGTTGTAGAACTGGATGAGTTCTTCGCCCCACCAGATGAACATCGGGTGATTGGTGTTGAGCAGGATCCGGATCGCCGTGCGCAGGCTCTGCGGCCAGGACTCCGGCGGTCCAAGCGGACTTGCCGACCAGTCATAGGTCCGGGTCAGTGCGCCCATTTCCCCTCCGCCGGCGAGGAAATCCGCAGAAGCCGATTTGTTGATGGTCAACATTCAGAACAAACACACCAGGCCGGTCGAGGCCAAACTAGCAGTCGGAACTTAACCGCCTGTCACTATTGCAACAAACGCCCGACCCCGGCATTCGGTTCAAATATATTTCGTATTGGGCGGAACAAAAACGCGGCTACCGGCCAGCCGCCGTTGATTAGCCGTCACTGCCGTTGGTACGATGCAGCAGCGCTGCTGCCGTCGCCATCCCTTACTTCATCAGGCCGGCTGCGGTGAGCGCACGCGTGATGACCGCCCCGATATCGATCCTGGTGCGCGGTGAAGGGCGCACCGGCTTGGCGGGACGATTTACGGTCGTCAGCGGCTGCAGCGCCACGGCGATATCCGGCGTCCGCGCCGGCGTTGGAGCAGGTTGCGGAACGGGGTCCGATGCTTCTTTTGCGGCTACCTTGCGCTGGCTCATCGCTTCGGTCAGGCCGAAGAAACTCGCAATGTGATAGGACGAGGAAATTCCCGCCTCGATCAGGAAGGCGCCCTGCTCGCCATAGCGCTCATCATTGTCGGCCACGCCGAGCGGGGTGCCGTGCGCCATGTCGGTAATGGTGTAGGATTCGACGATCGTCTCGCCATCTGCATTCCACCAGACCCGATGGGGATAGCCATCGACGATCCCTTCCGACATCGGTGCCGGCGGGAGCCCATGCACGTCGAGCCACTGCTTGACGATCTCGTCGGCGTTGACCGGATTGACGGTGCGGTCGGCACTGCCGTGCCAGACCGAAAGTTTCGGCCATGGCCCCTTGTGAGGCGAGGCATGGCGTACCAGATCACCCAATTCGCCGGCCGGGCGGGATGGCGATTGCAGCATTCCATTGAGCGCTTCGCGCATATTGCTTGCAACGCCGAACGGCAATCCCGCGATCACGGCGCCGCCTGCGAACAGTTCCGGATAGGTGGCGAGCATGACCGACGTCATGGCGCCGCCGGCGGAAAGCCCGGTGACAAAAATGCGATGCGGATCGATCCTGTGGTCGCAAACCATGCGCGCAATCATTTGCCGAATCGAGCGGGCCTCGCCGTGGTCGCGCGCGGTGTCCTCCGGATTGAACCAGTTGAAACATGTATTGGCGTTGTTCGACGGCTGCTGCTGGGGCATCAGCAAGGCGAATCCATAGTGCTTCGCCAGCGTCGACCATCCGGCGCCTAAATCGTAGGCAGCCGCGGTCTGACCGCAGCCATGCAGAACGACGACAAGACCACGGCCGCGCTGCAGGTGCTCAGGCACGTATGAGAACATCTGCAGGCCACCGGGATTCGATCCGAAGCCGGTGACTTCGACGATGGGGCTCCGCCGGCCCGGCTCCAGCATCGATCGGTGGGCACCGAAACCGTTGAACCCGTTCAGCTTTGGCAGACGTCGCAGGAATTCGACATTCTTGGCAAGAGACACCGGCTGCTCCATCGATGGGAGTTTTCATAACTCCATCTAAAGCAGATAGTTGCTGCACTGCAAAATAAAAGGCCGTGTACTGTCAGTCCTGTGGGAAACACCAACCAAGGCTGTCATCCGGCGGCGGCGCGCCGCATCGATGTCAGAAATGCGACGGACACGAGATCGACAGCGCAAACAACGTCAACGCGGCCATACATCCACGCCCCCGCACTCGGCTGTGCTGCGAGGCCATCACGAAGGTCAGCGCCAGTGGAGCAAACACCCGACCGGCCTGCAGCGGCGGGGGGTCTTCGGCGATTGCCTTGAGACTCCGCACCCCCTAGTTTGGCCGAGCCACCCAAGAAAAACAGGTCTAACGATAACGTCCGGAGAGAACACCTCATGGCGCGCCTGAAATTCGGAGCCTTCCTCGCCCCGCATCACCCGATCGGCGAGCATCCGATGCTGCAATTCCGCCGCGACCTCGACTTTGTCGCGCAACTCGACGCGCTCGGCTACGACGAGTTCTGGTGCGGCGAGCATCATTCCTCCGGCTGGGAGATGATCGCCTCGCCGGAGATGTTTCTGGCCGCCGCCGGCGAGCGCACCAAGCGCATCCGGCTCGGCACCGGCGTGATCTCGCTGCCCTACCACCATCCCTTCAATGTCGCGCAGCGCATGGTGCAGCTCGACCATATGACGGGAGGCCGCGCCATCTTCGGCTCCGGCCCGGGCGCACTTGCCTCCGACGCGCATACGCTCGGGATCGACCCGATGACGCAACGCGACCGTCAGGATGAGGCGATCGCGATCATTCGCCGGCTGTTCAAGGGCGAGCGGGTCACGGCGAAGAGCGACTGGTTCACCATGAACGACGCGGCCCTGCAGATCCTTCCCCTGCAGGAGGAGATGCCTTTTGTGGTGGCGTCGCAGATTTCGCCTTCGGGCATGACGCTGGCCGGCAAATACGGCATCGGCATCATTTCGCTCGGCTCGATGTCGGCCCAGGGCCTTATGGCGCTGCCGACGCAATGGGGCTTTGCCGAGGATGCCGCCAGAACGCACGGCACCACAGTAAGCCGCTCCGACTGGCGCGTGCTGCTGAGCTGGCACATTGCCGAGAGCCGTGAACAGGCGCAACGCGAAGCCGGCGCCGGGCTGATGCGGTGGCACAACGAATACAATGTCGGCACCCTGCAGCGGCCGGGCCTGCAGCCATTCACCTCGCCCGAGGATGCCGTGGAGAAAACCGCCGGCGGCGAAAGCGCCGCGTCCACCATCGGCACCCCCGACGATCTGGTCAGGACCATCAAGAGTCTGCTCGACGTCAGCGGCGGCGTCGGCACCATTGTCGGCTTTGTGCACGATTGGGCCAACCCGGAAAACACCCGCCGCAGCTGGGATATGGTGGCGCGCTATGTGATTCCCGAGATCAACGGTTATACCAGGAGCCTGCGCCAGTCGCAGAAATTCGTGATCGAGAACCGCGCGGTATTCGAGCGAGCGGGCCAGGCGGTGATGGCGAAAATCATGGAGAACGAGAAAGCCGCTGCGGCGCTTCCCCTCACCGGCCCGGGCCGGGTGGCGATCCCGACGGTGAATGCGCCGGACCTGCAGATGGAAGCCGCGAAGCGAAAGGCCTAAAGTTCGGGACATTGAGGTCGCGGG
>JBDTKD010000525.1:0-4822 GCA_039935515.1 Bradyrhizobium sp. | reverse complement strand
CCGCTGGAGGTTTTGGTTCCGGGCGGATGCCGTTGTGCGGTAGCGCCACGGCCATTGCTGCGAGGGTTGATCGTGTCCTTGAGAAGCCTGTCCACCTACCGCAAGAAGCGCGATTTCGACAAGACCGCGGAGCCGAGCGGCGACGCCACGGTGACGCCGTCAAAACAGCGGCGCTTCGTGATTCAGAAGCACGATGCGACCCGGCTGCATTACGACCTCCGGCTGGAGTTTGATGGCGTGTTCAAGTCGTGGGCGGTGACGCGCGGCCCCTCGCTCGATCCCCACGACAAGCGACTGGCGGTCGAGGTGGAAGATCATCCGCTGGATTACGGTGATTTCGAAGGCACCATTCCCGAGGGGCAATATGGCGGCGGCACGGTGCAGCTCTGGGACCGCGGCTATTGGCAATCCGACGATCCGGAACGGGGATTCAAGAAGGGCGATCTGAAGTTCACGCTGCAGGGCGAGAAGCTGCACGGAAGCTGGGTGCTGGTCCGGATGCGCCACGATCGCAACGGCGGCAAGCGCACCAACTGGCTTCTCATCAAGCATCGCGACGATTTCGCCCGGGAAGGCAGCGCCAACAAGGTTGTCGATGCCGATCAGTCCGTCGCTTCGGGCCGTTCGATGGCGCAGATCGCGGAAGGCAAGGGCAAGGCTCCAAAGCCGTTCATGACGGCCAAATCCGGCCGCGGCAGGGCCGACGCGGTATGGCATTCGAACCGGGGCGATACCGCCGAGGCACGGGCGGACAAGAAAGCGGCATCGCGGGCTGCGCCGGCGCCCCCCGCCGCAAAAGCCGCCAAAGGCCGCAAGGTGACGGCGTTGCCGGATTTCATCGCGCCGCAGCTCTGTCGTTTGGTCGACCGCCCGCCCGTCGGAGATGGATGGTGCCATGAGATCAAATTCGATGGCTACCGGGTGCAATTGCGCGTCGAGAATGGCGAGGCGACGTTGAAGACCCGCAAGGGGTTGGACTGGACCGACAAGTTCGGGGCGATCGCCAAGGAGGGCAGCGCGCTGACTGACGCGCTGGTCGACGGCGAGATCGTCGCCCTCGACCACAACGGGGTGCCCGATTTCTCGACGCTGCAGGCGGCTATTTCCGATGGCAAGACCGACCGCCTGATCTTCTTCGCCTTCGATCTGTTGTTCGCCGCAGGGGAAGATCTGCGACAGCTGCCGCTCGCCGAGCGCAAGCAGCGCTTGAAAAAACTACTGGAGGCGCGCCCCAAAGCGAGGACGAAACTGATCCGTTATGTCGAGCATTTCGAGAGCGGCGGCGATGCCGTGCTGCAATCGGCGTGCAAGCTGTCGCTGGAGGGCATCGTTTCAAAAGAGCTCAGCGCACCCTATCGCTCCGGCCGCTCCGACCACTGGACCAAGGCCAAGTGCCGCGCCGGCCACGAGGTGGTCATCGGCGGCTGGAAAACCACCAATGGCAAATTCCGCTCGCTGATGGCCGGCGTCCGTCGCGGCGACCATCTTGCCTTTGTCGGAATGGTCGGCACTGGCTTCGGGCAGGATAAGGTGCGGCGGATCATGCCGGCGCTGAAGGCCGCCGCTTCCAATCAGAATCCGTTCGGCGGCAAGGACGCGCCGCGCAAGACCCGCGACGTGCATTGGCTCAAGCCCGAACTGGTCGCCGAGATCGAATTCGCGGGCTTTACCGACGCCGGCAATATCAGGCAGGCTGCCTTCAAGGGATTGCGGCAGGACAAGCCGGCCGACGAAGTAAAGGCGGAGAGTCCAGCCATGACCAGGATCGCCAAGCCCGACGGGAAGATCGCCAAGCCGGCTGCCAAGGGCGCAAGGTCCGCGGCCCATCAATCCGCTGAAGTCATGGGCGTGGTGATCTCAAAACCCGACAAGGCGCTGTGGCCGAACGCCGGTGATGGCAAAGCTGTCACCAAACTCGATCTTGCGCGCTATTTCGAAGCGGCCGGAACCTGGATGATCGGTCATTTGAAGGGACGGCCGTGCTCGGTGGTCCGTGCCCCCGACGGGATCAATGGCGAGACGTTCTTTCAGCGTCACGCCATGACGGGAACGTCGAATTTGCTGGAACTGGTCAAGGTTTCCGGCGACCGCAAACCTTATTTGCAGATCGATCGCGTCGAAGGTCTCGCCGCGGTGGCGCAGATCGGCGGCCTTGAACTGCATCCATGGAACTGCGCGCCGGACGCGCCTGACGTGCCGGGGCGGCTGGTGTTCGACCTCGACCCCGCGCCGGATGTCGAATTCGGCGAAGTCATCGAAGCTGCGACGGATATGCGGCAGCGGCTGACCGCGGTCGGTCTTGCCAGTTTCTGCAAGACCACGGGTGGCAAGGGGCTGCACGTGGTGACGCCGCTGGCGTACGGCGCCAGGGACAGGGTGACATGGAAGGAAGCGAAGGGCTTTGCGCAAGGCATCTGCCAGTGGATGGCCGATGAAGATCCCGAGCGCTATCTGCTCAACATGTCGAAGAAGCTGCGCAAGGGAAAGATCTTCCTCGATTATCTTCGCAACGACCGCATGGCGACGGCGGTCGCGGTGCTGTCGCCACGGGCGCGCGCCGGCGCCACGGTCTCGATGCCGCTGACATGGACGCAGGTCAAAGCGGATCTCGATCCACGGCGCTATACCGTGCGCACCGTGCTGGCACTGCTCGCCAGAACCAAAGCGTGGGCCGATTACGACGAGGCCGCGTCACCGATCAAGGCCGCGATCAGGAAGCTCGCCTCGGCTAAATGAGGAAGGGTGGGCACGGCGCAACGGCGCCTTTGCCCACCCTACGGTGTTATATGGAGTAGGGTGGGCGAAGCGAGCCCACCCTGTCGTATAGGCGCCTACAGTCTTCCCATCAGCAGCAGGATCAGCAGGATGATAATGACAAGCCCGAGTCCGCCGCCGCCATAATATCCGGTGCCGTAGAAAGGTCCGCCGCCGATGCCGCTGAAGCCGCCGAGCAGCGCGATAACGAGAATAATCAGAATGATCGTTCCAATGGACATGTGGACTCCTCCAGCCCGGCAGTCGGCACCGTTGCTCTGCCTTCGGCCGGAAAAACAAACGGGAACCATGAAAGTTCCCCCTGTTGCGCTTCAATCATCCCCCGCTTCCCCTTCTTTCTGAACCACATGGAATTACATGACGTTAGATCAGAAGAGGAATTGACGATGCCTGCTCCGCTTGTGGTTTCGATTCCGCACCGCCTCGGCCGCGAGGAGGCGACACGCCGCCTGCACGCCGGATTGACCCGGGCGGCTTCCAGCATCCCGGTGTTGAAGGTCGATGAAGAGCGGTGGGAAGACCATCGCATGGTCTTTCGCGTTCGCGCGCTGGGACAGGCGGCATCGGGCCATCTCGATGTGGCGGACGATCATGTGCGGCTGGAAGTGACATTGCCCTGGCTGTTGCAGCGCTTCGCTGAAGTAGCCCAAGTGGCGATTCGGAATCGGGGTCGGCTGTTGCTGACCAAACGCGGTTGACGCCAACCGCTATCGATTTTTGCTATGCAGCAATAACCAAATCGGTGTGAAAAACCGGGCCGGTGCCCGGTACGTAAGCTTGTCGGTAACGAATTGCTTGGAATATGGAAGCCTGCGCGGGGGTTGGGAACCGACCCATCGAGTCGGCACGATATCCGCCGGGCCGTCCGGCCTTCGATCCCGGGCGGCCTTCGCGTTTCCAGCTACGCCTTGAGGCGCGAGCCAGTTTTCGCAACATGCTTCACGGCGCCTTTGAAGCGTGCTTTCAGCACCGCGGCGGGCAGATGCCGGAACAAGGTAAATAGCTGCAGGTCCGTGCCAGCGCTGTCCGCAGCGATGTCCTCAACGACATAGCCGCGCAGGTCGAGCGAGGCATCGAAGGCGTCCGCGCGGGGCCAGGCCCGGCCGCCTTCGGACATCGGCGCCAACGCTTTCGCAACCGCGACGATCGCCGCCTGACCGCCGTGGCGGCGCGCAAACGCAATGACATGGTCGCGGTGCGGGCCACTGACTGGCAGCAGTTGATAGTCGCCATGGGTGAATACATCGGCCAATTCGGTCCGCAGCTTCAGCAGATGCCGCGTCCAGGCCAGCTTGAGATGTCCATTGGGCCAGGCCTGTACCAGATTGTCCCAATCCGGATGATCAACTTCTGCCAGTGCAACGGCGCGCGCGGCAAAATCGACCGGCCGCCGGTTGTCGGGATCGACCAGCGACAGATCCCAGAATTCCGTGCCCTGGTAGAAGTCGGGTACGCCGGGCATCGTGGTCTTCAGGGTGAGCTGACTGAGCGAGTTCAGCGCCCCCAGCAGCGCCACGCGCCGGCTCAGGGTGTGCAGGGAATCGACAAATTCGGCCGAGACTGCGCGATCCAGGATCCGGGTCAGGAACGTCTGCACTCCCGCTTCATAGGCCTGGTTGGGATTGAGCCAGCTCGTCTCCTGCTTGCCCTCGCGTGCCGCTTTCAGCGCATAGGCCTGCATCCGCTGCTGGAATTGCTCGTCGCGCTCGCCTGTCGGCCATGCCCCGACGAGCGCCTGATACAGCATGTATTCGAACGCCGCCGAGGGCGCGCGCATCCCGCCTTCGGTGACGAGATGCGGTGCATTGAGGATTTTCCAGCGCGCCACGGCGCTGGCCCATTCGCCGGGCAACTCCGCCAGCGCCAGCAGCCGCGCCCGCGCATCTTCGCCGCGCTTGGTGTCGTGGGTCGCGGTCGCGGTCATGCCATGCGGCCATTCCCTGGCGCGAACCTTCATCGCCGCGTGAAAAGCATCGACTGGCAGTCCCCGGCTGGCCGGGTCGCCGCCGACCTCGTTCAGCGCGAGCAGACGATGGTAGCGATAGAA
>JBDTKD010000524.1:0-4020 GCA_039935515.1 Bradyrhizobium sp. | reverse complement strand
CGAATAGATCCCGCCGAACGGGGTGTCGATACGTTTGCCGCCGGCGAACGGCCTGGCGGGATCGGCGGGATGGCAACCCGCGCAGTCTGCGGCCTCGGCACGCGTCTTGCCGCGGCCGATGGTATCGGGCGAGGACCGTGCTCCCGACGGGCCACAAACGGACGCAGCGCACAAAAACATGATCCCGAGAATCGCTCGCATGGTCTGACGATATCGTGGCTGCACCGATCGATCCCCCTCCGCAGTGTAGCCCAAACCCAGCGGGAGCGATTGCGCCACGCCATTTCGTGTCCGGGCCCCGGAAAGACACAAACCGCACAAACCCGCGGGTATTCCAGGCACGAAATTGCGATCTGCTGTCGCGGGTCTCCATTGTCGAGATTTGGGGTGCGGCCGGCAGAAAAACCGACATAGACTGGTCCTAACGGGTTTAGATGACTAGCTAAAAAGAGCCGACGGCCAGCCGCCGGTCGGGCTTGAAGAGGGTGGAATGGGAATCAACCAAGGTGCGATCAGTCTCGATCAGAAATACACCCAGGGGTCCGGCCATGTCTTCCTGACCGGAATCCAGGCGCTGGTTCGGCTGCCGATGGCGCAGATCCGCCGCGACCGCGCCGCGGGCCTCAATACCGCGGGCTTTATCAGTGGTTATCGTGGTTCGCCGCTGGGTGGTTACGATCAGCAGCTGTTCGCGGCGCGAAAACACCTCGAACAATACGACATCAAATTTCAGCCCGGCGTGAACGAAGACCTCGCGGCCACCGCGATCTGGGGCTCGCAGCAGCTCAATCTGTCGCCCGGCGCGAGGCACGATGGCGTAGTCGGCATCTGGTACGGCAAGGGTCCCGGCGTCGACCGCTGCGGCGACGTCTTCCGGCATGGCAATGCCGCGGGCTCGGCCATGAATGGCGGCGTGCTCTGTCTGGCCGGCGACGATCATGGCGCGAAATCCTCCACCGTGCCGCACCAGTCGGATCATGCCTTCATCTCGGCGCTGATGCCCTATCTCTATCCCTCGAGCATCCATGAAATGATCGAGATGGGCCTGCTGGGCATCGCGATGTCGCGCTATTCCGGTTGCTGGGTCGGCATGAAGGTGATCACCGAGACCGTGGAGACCACGGCGGAGGTCGACCTCAGCGACGAGATGAAGCCGTTCGTGACCCCGGCCGATTTCGAGATGCCGCCGGGCGGCCTCAATCTGCGCTGGCCCGACGACCGCTATGACCAGGATCGCCGGCTGCAGGACTACAAGGGCTTTGCCGCTATCGCATTCGCCCGTGCCAACAAGGTGAACCGCATCACCATGGATTCACCGAATGCGCGGTTCGGCATCATGGCCTCGGGCAAGAGCTACGAGGACATCCGGCAGGCGCTGCGCGAACTCGGCGTCACGCCGGAGGTCGCCGCCAAGATCGGACTGAGACTTTACAAGATCGGCATGCCCTGGCCGCTGGAGCCGGAGGGCGTACGGCAATTCGCCGTCGGTCTCGAAGAAATATTCATCGTCGAAGAGCGCCGCGAGATCGTCGAGAACCAGGTCAAGCAGGAACTCTTCAACTGGCGCGACGACGTCCGGCCGCGCATCGTCGGCAAGATGGACGATCACGACAAGCGCTTCCTTCCGTTCGCCGAGGAGCTCAGCGTCGCCTCGCTGGCAAGCTCGCTGACCGAGCGCCTGCTCAGGCTCAACCTCAATCCCGAAATAGCGGCCATGCTGCGCGCCAAGGCCGACTGGTTCAACGGCCGCCAGGCCACCCAGATGCAGGCCGTCGCACCGATCACCCGCACGCCGTATTTCTGCTCGGGCTGCCCGCACAACACCTCGACCAGGGTGCCGGAGGGCAGCCGCGCCTTCGCCGGCATTGGCTGCCACTTCATGGCGCTGTGGATGGACCGCAACACCGAAACCTTCACCCATATGGGCGGCGAGGGCGTGCCATGGACCGGCATCGCGCCCTTCACCAATGAAAAGCACATCTTCGCCAATCTCGGCGATGGGACGTACTTCCACTCCGGCTCGCTGGCGATCCGCCAGTCGATCGCCTCGAAGGCCAACATCACCTACAAGATCCTCTACAACGACGCCACCGCGATGACCGGCGGCCAGCATGTCGACGGCGAATTGTCGCCGCAGCAGATCACGTTCCAGCTGCACTCGGAGGGCATTCGCCACATCTATCTGGTGTCAGAAAACCCCGATGCCTATCCGGCCGCCGACATCGCGCCCGGCACCAGGACGGCGCATCGCGACGAACTCGACGCGGTCATGAAAACGCTGCGCCAGGTCAAGGGCGCGTCTGCCATCGTGTTCGTGCAGACCTGTGCCGCGGAAAAGCGCCGCCGCCGCAAACGCGGCACCATGGAGGATCCACAGCGCCGTGTGCTGATCAATCCCGCCGTGTGTGAAGGCTGCGGTGACTGTTCGGTGCAGTCGAACTGCATTTCGGTCGAGCCGCTGGAGACCGAGATGGGGCGCAAGCGCACCATCAACCAGTCGAGCTGCAACAAGGACTACTCCTGTCTGAAGGGCTTTTGTCCGTCCTTTGTCACGGTCGACGGCGGCAAACTGCGCCGCCGCGCGCCGGCCGATCTCGGCAATATCGGCGATCTGCCCGAACCGGCGTTGCGCCCCTCGCTCGAGCGGCCCTACAACGTCGCCGTCGGCGGCGTCGGCGGCACCGGCGTCCTGACCATCGGCGCTCTGCTCGGCATGGCCGCCCACATCGAGGGCAAGGCCAGCATGATCCTGGACATGTCCGGCCTCGCGCAGAAGGGCGGCGCGGTGCTGAGCCACGTCCGGCTGTCCGAACATACCGCCGACGTCACCTGTTCGCGCATCGTGACCGGCACCGCCGACCTCGTGATTGCAGCGGATGAGGTGGTTGCGGTCGCCAAGGAAACCATCTCGCTGTGCGAGTCCAGCCGCAGCCACGGCGTCATCAACACCCACCTGATCCCGATCGCGGATTTCATCATGAACCGCGATTTCAACTTCCAGAGCCGCAAGGTCAACGCCGTGCTGGAAACGGCATTGCGCAAGGATTCGTCGTTCTTCGATTTCACCACGCCGGCCGAGGTCTTGCTTGGCGACTCCATCGCCACCAACATGATGATGATGGGTTATGCCTATCAAAAGGGGTTGCTGCCGCTGTCGGCTGCTTCGATCGAGCAGGCGATCGCGGTCAACGGTGTCGCGGTCAAGATGAACACCCAGGCGTTCCAGCTCGGGCGGCTTGCTGCAGCTGAACCGGCACGGCTGGCGGCGATGATGGAAGGGCATGACGAGACCGTCGCGCCGAAGACGCTGGAGGCGATGTCGTTCGACGAAATCATCGCGCATCGCAGCGCCTTGCTGACGGATTATCAGAATGCCGGGCTCGCCGAGCGTTATCGCAACCTCGTGACCAAGGTGCGCGACGCGGCAAGGGACCGCGGCTTCGGCGACGAGTTGCCGCGCGCGGTCGCGATCAATTACGCCAAGCTGCTCGCCTACAAGGATGAATACGAGGTGGCGCGGCTCTATACCGATGGCCGCTTCGAAAAGCAGCTCCGCGACCAGTTCGACGGCGATTTCAGGATCAGCTTCAATCTGGCGCCGCCGCTGCTCGCCGGCGGCACCGATGCGCTGGGTCGGCCGCGCAAGCGCGCGTTCGGAGCCTGGATGATGCCGCTGTTCCGGGTGCTCGCCAGCCTGCGCGGCCTGCGCGGCACGGCCTTCGATGTGTTCGGTCGCAGTGCCGATCGCAGGCTCGAACGCGAATTGATCGCGGCTTACGAGAAAGACGTCGCCGCTGTGCTCGGCGCGCTCTCGCCGGTCACGCTGGATACCGCGGTCGAACTGCTTTCGCTCCCCGATCGCGTCAGGGGCTACGGGCCTGTCAAGGAGAAATCGGCAAAGGAAGCCGCAGCGCGCCATGCGCAGCTTGCGGCTGATCTCGTCAGCCCGCCGCCGGCACCGCGGCAGATCGCGGCGGAATAGGACCGCGTCTCGTCCGACGGAATATTTCCACGCTTGCC
>JBDTKD010000523.1:0-3271 GCA_039935515.1 Bradyrhizobium sp. | reverse complement strand
ATCGTCCTGACGAGCAGGTTGGCGGCGGCAAGCGTGGTGTAGTCGTGGACGCCCGCGCCCGGGCGGCGCCCCACGGGCATGTGGTCGATCAGCGCGACGGTACCCGACGGGCCGGTGAGGACGGTGCGCAGGATGTTGGTGCCGTCCAGGTACCGTCGGCTCGTCTCGTAGGAGCCGGAAGGCATCGTAGAGAGGAACCCGCCCTTCTTTCGATCGAGAAGTCGACAGAGCGTCGGCTCGGCGTCGAATCTTCCGAAAGCGCACCAGTTGATGCTGCCCGTGAGCGACACCAGCGCGCAGCCGTGGCAGTCGCCGATGAGAGCGTAGTCCCGGATGGGCGGATAACCGTCGCGATCACTGGCGACATCCAAAGCGGTCGCCGAAAATGGCTCCGCCTCCCTCGGGTGACCTGTCCTAACGTTGTCCAAAGTGCGTCTCGCTTCGCCGTTAGAGCATGTTCCCGATATCCGACGCCGCCGTCGGATATCCGAACATCGTGTTCTTCAGATCGCTCGCGGTGAGTCCGTGACGGATGGCGAGAGCGAACGGGTTGATGATCTCGTCGGCATTGGGCCCGACGAGATGTGCGCCGATAATCCGGTCGCTGCCTTCCTCGACGAGAACCTTGTGGCCGCAGACGTGCTCGCCGACGCGACGCGCCGTGAACCAGTCCGAAGTCTTGGCCTTATTGATTTTTAGCTTGAGGCCCTTTTCCCGCGCCTGTTTTTCGCTGAGTCCGACCGATGCGACGGGTGGAAGCGTGAAGGCGACGCTCGGTACGCCAAGATAGTTCGACTTTTGACGGTTGCCTTCCAGCATGTTCGCGGCAGCGACCTTCGCATCGTGGGTCGCGACCGGCGTCAGCGGGGGCCCTTTGGAAGCCGCGTCGCCGGCCGCGTAGACGGCGGGGTTGGAGACGCTCTGCAGGAATTCGTTGAGTTGCAGACGGCCCCTTTCGACGGCGACTTCGGCCACGCCGAGATCGATTGGCTCCAGGTCCGGCACGCGTCCCGCCGCGTGGACGACCAAGTCGGCGGCGATCGCCATCTCGTTTCCTTCGGAAGAAGCGTGCACCAGATACCCATCGGCTCGCTTCTCGATCCCGGTAACTCGGGCGCCTAGTCGCACGTCGACGCCGATCTCGACGTATTTTTCCATGAGCCAGCCGACAATATCCGGATCGAAGGGGGACAGCATACGCTCCGCCTGCTCGACCATTGTCACTTTCGCTCCGGCCCGGGCTGCAAGATGGGCGAACTCCGCCGCGATATAGCCGCCTCCGAGCAGCGTGATCCGTGCCGGCAGCTCGTTCAGTTCGAGGAAATCGATGCTCGCGATCACATGCTCTTCGCCCGGTATTCGAACCGGCACGGCCCCGCCGGCGATCAGGACGAAGCGGGTCTCGAGCAACTCCCCGCCCGCCTCGACGGCATTCGGTCCGCGGAATTTGGCGTGGCCGTGATAGGCGTCGATGCCGGCGTTGGCGAAGTGCGCTTCCTTTCTGGCCGCCACGGGGTCAGTGAAGGTGCGTTTGAAGTTGACGAGTTCGCGCCACGCGATCGCCGGATCTCCGGCAATTCCCTTGCCGCGCATCCGCCGCGCGTGGTCGATTGGTTCCGCAGCGCCCACCAGCACTTTCTTGGGATCGCAGCCCCGGAGGGCGCAAGTGCCCCCGAAAGGCAGATGATCGATCACCGCGACCCGCCATCCCGCGGAGCGGAACTGCGACGCTGCGACCACCGCAGCGGTGCCGGTGCCGATGGCCACGAGATCGTATTGCTTCGTCATATCTGCCTCCGAGTTGCGAAGTGCCGCGGAGCATCTCGCGACGGACTTCTCAGTTGAATCTCCAGACGCTTCCGTAATTCGCCCTCGCCAAGTCGGGACGTGATTAGCATCTTGCTACTTGCTCTCTACCGAAGAGCGAAGCCGGTCGCAGAGGTCCCTGTCCCGACTCTATCGAAGTTGGAGACGTTCTGACGGAACAGGTTGAAGGTGACGGCCGGCGCGCTGCCGACGCCGGCCCGAGGGCTAGGCGGTGAGCGCGAGCTCCCCCGGCGGGTCGAAGCGTGGTAGACGCCGCCGAGAACCGCACCGTAAATCCAATGCAGCATCAGCGTTGCGACGGGAGCCTTCATGCCCAGGCCGAGATTCGCGCCGAAGAAGCCGGCTCCGGCCATCGGCATCATAATTACCATCATGATGAACCAGGCTCCGGTGGCGAAAATCATACCCCTAATCCAATGGGGGCCGGGGAGGCGAGGATCGAGCCACGCATAGATGACGCCCCAAAGGATCGCACCGATGACGAAATGGCCGATCCAGCCGACGAGCGGAGTGCTCGCGCCGGCCATGGTCGTTATCATTTCGATCGGGTTCAACTGGGGCATCACCCCCATCGCCTGCTTCATCAGCATGATGGCCGAGAGAACGATGGTCGCAACAAACCCTGCGAGAACGCCTTTTCCGTAGTTGACTGGACTATTCATGATCTCTCCTTTTGAGGTTCGAAGCAGCTTTGGTCAGAACCTCCATCTAGTCTCGGCCGTCGGTTCCTTAGAACAAGCAAAAAATTTAATATTTTCAATGCCTTATTTAGAAGCAATAACAGCCGTTCACAGAATTCGATCTGTGACCTGCCAAGTGCTCTGCCGTTCCCCTTTCGGACACGACGGTCGTGAGTCAGATGCACACAGTTCGCCGGTGAGGGGCCCAAGGTTACAGTCGCTAAAAGAGAAACGTTCGACGACACCCCCTGAGATCGTGGCGGCGGAAATGCGTTCCGCATGGTTCGTCCGACGCCTGATCGAGTCCTTCTTGTTCCGTCGGTCTTCTGCGCCGAGCAACTCGCCCTGTTCGCCGACGGCAAGATTTCCGTCACCGAAATGCGGGACCGGGTCGTCCGATCGGCGCGATGCTCGGCGCTATTCTCGCCTTCGCTCTTGCCCGTTGGCTGGGCCGGCAGTTCGTTCAGGCCATTCTGCCTGCCAGATACACCGGAGCTATAGACGAGTGGACCAAAGAACAGGGCACCCGATCCTGCTGGTCAGCCGTCCCCTCCCCGTGGTGTCGTTTATCGAATCAACCACGCGGCGGGTCTCACCTCAGTCTCCTGGTGGACATTTCTCTGGACGACCGGCCTTGGTATCGCGCCACTCACATGCTTGATGGTATTCGCCGGTGAGCAGATGATGTCAGGCAAATGGCGCCTCACCTTTTTCCTAATCGCAGGGTGCGTCGCTGTTACCTCGCTTGGGTACGTGATTGCGCG